>NZ_QPEL01000128.1:0-12995 GCF_008368965.1 Bacillus sp. AY2-1
AAATGAAAGAACTTGCAAAACAAAAAGGTGCGAACGCTATCGTTGGTATTGACGTAGATTACGAGGTTGTTCGTGATGGAATGTTAATGGTAGCTGTCAGTGGTACAGCTGTACGTATATAAGTAAATAAAAAACAGGCTCACCCCTTGAAGTTCATGCTTTGAGGGGGTTTTTTGTTTTTAAGTTGTAAAAGTAAAAAGAATGGGATTGTATTTCTTAGAAAAATAGAAGTGCCAGTAGCATAAATGGTATTTCGTACAAAAGAGCGAACTCGTTCAAATTATAGAACAGTTTTAAGGGCTAAATGAAAAAGAAACAGTAATACTACATATATGTAACGTAAGTGCGAATTTTATAATAAAATTGTTATTTGAGATAATGGAAGAATTAGTGGTATAAATAACTTTATAGATAATAATCAAAATAGAGAAGACAGAGTGTTCATAGATGGAATGGTTAAGGGGATTTTCCAATCTGTAATAAAAAACGGAGGTACCGAGAACGTTTTACAGATGTCTGTTACATAAAATTTATAATGGATTGGGGGCAATTTATATTATGTTTTGGTTAGGAGGCTTTTTAGGATACATTGTAGGTTCTATTACTACATGTGCGATACTTTACTTTGGGTATAGAGCCGAGAAAAACAAAAAAGCGAATATGCGAAAGAAAGAGGGGAGAAAAATCAATAAAAAAGGCGTATAGGATGTGGAAGAAAAATTGATAACATTGATGCAAAAATAAAGGACAGTTACATATTTTATATGATTACTATGTACTGTCCCGCTTATTCCTTTTGGATTAACAAAAATTGTTTCCTGTCTTGCTATAAATTTCATAGGCAAAAAAACCAAATAAATAGCCTATTCCGGATCCTAAACTAATGGAAAGCAGTGAGAAATCTGGGAAAAACATGCCGAAAACCAAACCGATTATACAGCCAAAAAGCATTCCTATAGGTATGAAACTATCTAATAACAGTTGAGCTTTTTGAGATTTTTTCTTACCTAATTTTCCTTCTTTATATTTCCGTTCCATTCTTTTTATTACAAATACTACAATTCCGCCGACTAGTATAACAGGCCAAATTGCCGAAATTAGCCACATGTTAGAAGCTCCTTTCACCTTTCAATATAATTGTACCAAAAAATTACAATTATAGACTGCTAAACGTACTATCTAGTCTATTTAAAAGGTAAATGCAAAAGACTTCTTCTTTTGCATTTAATAACTCGTCAAAAACACTTTCCGATACGATAAACTTAACTAAATCTATACAATTCAATCAAATTTACACGAGTTAGTGCTTCATCGTGTTCTCGCAGCCCCAAAGGGACGAGGGGTATAACACTCCACACGAGGCAGTATCGTCACCTCCTATTATCAAGCATTTATTTTACCCATCTTGATAAATTTATCGCAGCATTTACATCCCTATCGTGATAGCTATTGCATGAAGCACAACGCCATTCACGAATCTTTAAACTCCACTGTCCTTCTGGTTGAACTGAATGGTCGTATTTAACGCCGCAACATGAGCAAATCTTGCTTGAAGCGAACCATTTATCAGCTTTTACATACGCAATGCCGTACTTCTCGCACTTGTATGACAAACATTGAAAGAAGAAGTTTAATTTTTGAAATGAAAATGCTTTCGATAGTTTTTTGTTTTTTAACAGGTTTGAGATAGATAAGTCTTCCACAACAATCCTCATTGGTTTGGTTTTCACCAATCTAGCTGTTGCTTGATGGATATGGTTATTTCGGATATTCATAATTTTCCTAGATAACCGCAGGTGCTCAGCTTTCGCTTTTTCATATCCAGCAGATTGAATTTTCACACCTTTTTTAAATCTCCTAGACATATCTCTTTGCGCTGACTTTTTCCTTCTCAAAAGTTTTTTAACCTTGGCATCTTTGTTTATATTTCGTTCTTTCGTACCATTAGAAGCTACAAACAGCTCTTTTAAACCAACATCCACACCAATCGACTCATTGGTTAGTTCTTGTGATTCAAAGTCTTCTTGGAACCCCACACTAATCCACCAGTGACGACCATCAAATGTAACTCTTGGATTGGATGGTTTTTTATTCCTTGGTAGTTGTTGGCTTGTTTTCACTTCTCCAATAGACTGAATATGAACTACTTTCTTTCCTATAACCAGTCTTTCATAATTGGCATAAAATCCTTGGATTACATCTTTTTTGGATTTATAAGAAGTGTGATAACCATTTTTGTACTTTTTGAACGAATGTTTTCTCGCCGTATCAAAATCTTTTGAAGCCTGTTTGGGCACTTGTGCATTAATGTCTTTTAACCACTCATATCTCTTTTGCTTCTTGATCTTTGTAAATCGTTTCTGTAAAGCTAACTGTGAAACAGATTTTCCAAATAGCTTATAGTATCTATCACTCATTCTTTTACAATAGTTATAAGCGAATCTTGCAGCTCCAGCATGGTTTCTAAGCACTTTTTCTTGTTCAAGCGTTGGAATTAGTCTGACTTTCTTCGCCAATATCATCAGAATGTAACTCCTTTAATGAAAGATTTGTTCTTCTGAATCGTAGCGTGTTCCACCAGCATTCTCGTAAGACTACTCGGATGCAAACCTGTTAATTCTGATACTTGACTAACTCGTGAAAATTTCATTATTATTCTTACCTCATTGAACCCACGATAGCACATGCGTTCGATAGATTCGATGAGGTTTGATAGATTTGATTAAATTTATCTCGTTCAACTAAGGGCGCAATTCCTTAGCCAGTTCTCTTATGAACTTCTCATATTTTCACATGAGCGCAGACTATATGTTTATCTCTTTAGAGATAGAGGATTTTTCCACCACCATAGGCTTGTGATGTACTCTCGTCAGTTATACGAGATAGTCGTTGAACGTTCATCTTATCGCTTTTGACTTAGATGATTCGAGGCGGAAGACCCATTGTTCTAGTGTTTAGGATTTAACCTTGCACGATCTGATTGATTTTTTCTGCTTTCGCGACATTCACGCTCACTATTTCTAGCCACGTTGTAGTTCAATCAGCTTTAGGGATTGCCCGCAGTTAACCCTCACTACTAGCCAATCACTTGACTAGCAGGGCTTACTGATATATTTAATTAACTTTCGTTATAATTGGTTAAATAAATCGTAACAGTTAGTTACCCTTTCGTTTTCTCAGCGGACTGCACAACATCAACTGCTGTTTTCACATCCGCTAAGTCATATGTAGAATGTACTTTCATAAAACGTAATTGCTTATTTTCTACTAAACGAATTAAGTGACGAAACGTTTCTTGCCATTTATATGGTGACACTTCATTATTCCAATGTCGTAAATGAAATATGTTTGCGTGTACTTTTGCTTTCGTGACAATCTCGGCCCAGTTCACTTGTATTCCTGATAGAAGACCGATCGTTAAAAAATGCCCGTTTGGACGTAAGGAGAAAGCTAATTCATTTCCAGCCGGCCCCCCGATAGAATCAATCGCAGCATCTGCACCTCTGCCGTTTGTTAATTCCATAACTGTTTCATAAAGCGAAGCAGTGGAAGTATCAATTACATATGCAGCACCAAGGCGTAGTAATTCTTCTGTATGCTTATTATTTCTTGTAACGGCAATGAATTGGAAGTTTAAAATTTGTGATAACTGCGCAAATAGATGTCCAATAGCAGATCCACAAGCATTCACAAATAAAACGTCATTACGTTGTAAGTTTAACGTTTCTGTACAAGTAACCCACGCCGTAAGAGGGTTAATATACATTTGCGCCGCTGTAAAATCATCGATGGAATCAGGGATAGGGACTACAAAATCAGCTGACGTCTTCACATACTCCTGCCAAGTACCTTCTCCGCGTAACGGTAAAACACGTTTACCGATAAGGTCTCTCGTAACGCCCGCACCTACATCTTCTACAATACCAACACCTTCATAACCAGGTATGTTAGGTAAAGGAATTCTATGAGCGTACGCTCCCGTTATTGGAATTAAGTCAGATGGATTAATCGGTCTAACTAGCATACGAACGAAAACTTCATTATCTTTCAGTGGTTCTATATTTTTATATTCAACTTGTAATACGTCTTTTGGATTGCCAAACTTATGAAATTGAATGCATGTTCCAAGCAAAGTAATTTGCCCCCTTAGTTTGATTGGGTTTATTATAGCATTTTTGGTTTAGGTGGTTATTTTGTTAGTGATAAATAGGTTTTTTAATTTGCGTATTTATCAGAATTTTATAAAATGTGTATATAACTATAAAATGGGGGGATTTTTTCATGTGTACTAGTTTGACGTTACAAACAAAAAATTTCCAGCATCTTTTTGCGAGAACAATGGATTTCACATTAGATATGAATCAGGAAGTAATAATCATTCCTCGGCGTTATCAGTGGAAAAATATAACTGGTGAAACGATCCGAGCGAAAAAGGCTGTTGTCGGAATGGGAATTAATCATGAAGGAAGGGTCATTATGGCGGACGGAGTAAATGAAGCTGGTATGACATGTGCCACTCTCTATTTCCCGGGATTCGCTACTTATAGTAACAGCATAGATGACCATAAAACGAATTTAGCACCATTTGATTTTGTGGCTTGGAGCTTGACGCAGTTTAATTCTGTTGAAGAGTTAAAAAAATCTGTTGATAACATTTCCCTTATAGATGTACCATTACCAGTTTTAGGGATTACTCCGCCACTACATTGGATTTTAGCAGATAAATGGGGAGAGTGTATTGTACTTGAGCCGACAACTGATGGAATAAAAATGTATGACAATCCAATAGGAGTGATGACTAATAGCCCGGAGTTTAATTGGCATTTACAAAATTTAAGACAATATATTGGACTTAAATCGCAGCCATTTGCACCAACCGAGTGGGGAGACGTACCATTAAGTGCTTTTGGCCAAGGTTCCGGATCGATGGGACTTCCTGGAGATTTCACCCCGCCATCAAGATTCGTGCGGGCAGCATATGGCAAACAAAACATTCAAGGTATAGAGAACGAAGAAGAGGGGATATCGGCTATTTTTCATATCTTATCAAATTGTGAGGTTCCTAAGGGGGCAGTAATAACAGAAGACGGTATATTAGATAATACTATCTATACAAGTGCAATGTGTATGGAGTCTGGAACATATTATTACCATACTTACGATTGTAGACAAATTATAGCCATTCATTTATTCAATGAAAATTTAGATACAGCTGAGATTAAAACGTATCCGTTCCAGCGGAAGCAAAAAATCTTTTATGAAAACTGATAAAAACACCTCCATTGAATTTGCATACTTAGTATGCAAATTCGGGAGGTGTTTTTCTATTAAGCCGAAGCCTTCTTCATTCTCTCAAGTAAACTAGATAACACATGCGTACGATACGATTCTAGTTTTTTACCTTCATAAGTACGGATACCTAATTTTTTAAGTTCTTTTACATACCAACCTTTGCTTCCGAAATACATGTGATCGCTCCCCTTCAACTTTGTTTTTATTTGTTCTGATTGCATATGGAGGTACAGGTAATATAATGAAGGAAATGAATTTCGCGCGAAAATGGTTAACTTTGTTGCAAAAGACATATATACTAAAGATAGTATACAACGAGGTGGACAAGACGTGATTATAGAGAAGCACGAAATTCAAATTGACCAAATTACTAGCGGTAAAGTGAATATCTTTACTTTCTATAGAAATAGAAAGCAAATTGATGATCATTTTTTACGATTGCAAGAACCATCGCTTACAGCAAACTACTTCTTCCATTTTCATTTTGATGCAGAGAGCTTGCATCTACTGCAGGAAGAGTTTCCAGGCGTATATCCGTACGACGGTAGTGAAACGATTCACGACTGGACGGAAAAGATGAAAGCTGAATTGCAACATCAGATCCAAACAGGTAAATGGAATAAACGCGTACGTATTGGTAATCGCATTCTAGATGTGGTGTTTACGTGGTGTGACGAAGATATAGTAGAGTGAAAAAGAAGCGGATGACGCTTCTTTTTTTTAGCGCTGGAATAAAACGAGCTTACCTGCAGTAGATGTACAGCGATGTGTTTTTTCATACAATCCTTTTTCTTGTAAAATAGATTCACCTTTTGCTTTTGCTTCTTTTTCAGTTGCCGCCTCGAATGATTCGTCTAATGCTTTTGAACCATCTTTTTCAAAGACTGTTAGAACGTATACTCCCATGAAAATTCCCTCCAATAATTAAAATCAGAATCTTATAATTATTTTGACATAAAACGCTACAATATGCAAAGAAATATATGACATTGCGTGGTAAAATAGAATGAAACTTTAATCATCGAGAATATTTTCATTCTCGATGATGATTAGTTTTCAGCGATGTTAATTTTAATAAAATGAAACTTTTGAAAGATAGAAAGGATCGTTATTTGTGAAACAAGTAAAGTTTATACATGCGGCTGATTTGCATTTGGATAGTCCGTTTAAAGGAATGGAGATGAATGTTGCGCAGTCTGTTTGGGAGAGAATGAAGCAAAGTACGTTTGAATCATTTGAGCGTATTGTTGATAAAGCGATTCAAGAGCGCGTTGATTTCGTATTACTAGCTGGGGATTTGTATGATGCGGAGACGAGAAGTTTGAGGGCGCAAGTGTTTGTGCGTGAGCAAATGAAGAGACTTTCGCAGTACGATATCCCTGTTTTTATTATTCACGGTAACCATGATCATTTAGGAGGAAGCTGGGCAGCGATTGAGTTTCCGGAAAATGTTCATGTGTTTACGGAGCCTTACGTAGAAGAGAAATCATTTTATAAAAATGGTGAGCTATTAGCTTCTATTTATGGGTTTAGTTATTTGCAGCAAGCGGTAACGGATAATATGACAGCGCAGTATACGAAAATGAGTGATGCGCCTTTTCATATTGGCATGCTTCACGGAAGTGTGGAAGGAGATGCAGAGCATAATCGCTATGCACCGTTTCAAATTCGTGAATTGAAAGAAAAGCAGTTTGATTATTGGGCTCTTGGCCATATACATAAACGTGAAATTTTATCAGAAGAGCCGTATATTATTTATCCAGGTAACATACAAGGTCGTCATCGTAAGGAAACAGGCGAGAAGGGTGCGTACCTTATTGAACTTACGAAACAAGGAACGCACTGTTCATTTTTCCATACGGCAGATGTTGTATGGGATGAGATCGAGGTTTGTATTGATGGACTTGAAACTGTTGATGAACTTATGACGAGCATGTCAACTGCGATGAATGATTGCCGAAGAGAAGAGGAAGGGACGCTTTTAACTGTCGTATTCATAGGGCAGGGCCCACTTTCTCCTTATTTGCGTGACGAAAAGCGTGTGGAAGAGATTTTTCACATTTTAGCATCTGGGGAAGAGCGAAAAGATTTCGTATATGCAATGAAGTGGAAAAATGAGACGGTTTCTTTTGCGGAAATCGAGCGTTTGAAAGCAGAAAATCATTTCGTCGGTAGTGTGCTAAAGGAGCTAGAAGCTTTCACAAATATGGACGGCGTATTGCGCACCATTTGGACATCTCCTGTAGCACGTAATAGTATTGAATCTTTTACAGAAGAAGAGAAGAAAGAGATTCAAAAGGAAGCGGAAAATATTATTTTAGAGCAATTATTCCAGCAAGAGAGGGATAAAAAATGAGAATTGAAAAACTCCATATTTATGGGTACGGAAAATTAGAAAATGTGGAAATGGATCTTTCCTTACTGACGGTGTTATACGGTGAAAATGAAGCGGGGAAATCGACAATTCGCTCGTTTATGAAAAGTATTTTGTTCGGTTTTCCGACGAGAGGACAGCGCCGTTATGAGCCGAAAGAAGGTGGGAAGTATGGCGGAGCGATGACTGTACAAACAGAGAAGTACGGTCGTTTGAAAATTGAACGATTGCCAAAGACGGCATCTGGCGAGGTGACCGTTTATTTTGAAGACGGGAAAACGGGCGGCGAGGAAATTTTAAACGATATATTAAGCGGGATGAATGAAAGTTTATTTGAATCGATCTTTTCATTTGATATGCATGGTCTTCAAAATATTCATCAGCTCGGCGAAGCGGATATTGGCAATTATTTATTTTCGGCAAGTGCAGTCGGAAGCGATGCGCTATTACAGTTAGATAAAAAGCTAGAAAAAGAAATGGATCAACGCTTTAAACCGAGTGGGCGTAAACCGGAAATTAACGTGTCACTGCAAGAGATGAAGAAACTTGAAGAGAAGATGAAAGAGTGGCAAGGGAAAATTGGCACGTATGAAAAACAAGTCGAGCAATTAAAAGAAAGTGAAGAGAAACTTGCTTCTGTTCGTATGGAGAAAGAGAGTGCAGAAAAACGAAAGCAAGATTATGAAATATTAGCAGCGCTTGAGCCACTCGTTATTGAAAAGCGTGCGCATGAGAAAGTGTTAGAAAATGAGAGCGGGCAGTTTCCTGTAAACGGAATGGCGCGCTATGAAGCGATTAAGGCGAAGATGGAGCCGCTCCAATTACAAGTTGACTCGCTCCATAAAAAAATAGAGACGGTGCAATCGGAAATTGCCTCG
This sequence comes from Bacillus sp. AY2-1, assembly GCF_008368965.1. NCBI lineage: Bacteria > Bacillati > Bacillota > Bacilli > Caryophanales > Bacillaceae > Bacillus > Bacillus sp. AY2-1. The sequence continues at coordinate 8,545 of NZ_QPEL01000128.1, forward strand.
ATTCAAATAGATGAAGAGTTTTTACAAAAAGAAAGTTATGTAGAAGAACTTCGTATGCAGCATTTGTCTTACGAAAATGCACGCCAAGAAATGCGTGATATGACAGGAAGTATTGCGAATATAAAAGAAGAAATTGCAGAACTAGAACAACAAATTGGTGCTACTTTTGAAAAGGAAGCGGTTCTTGCGTTTGACATGAGTTTGGCAACGAAAGAATTAATTACGCAAACCGTACAAAAAGCGCGTGAATTAGAAACGCAAAAAGCACAGCTTGATAATCGTTTTAAAGTAGCGCAAGAGCAATTAGAAGAACAAGAAGAAAATATAAGACAGATTCAGAAACAAATGTTAGTTGATGAAGAGCGAGATACGTTAGTTGAGAAAGAGAAATCGTTCCAAGACGCGGTGTTTATCGGTATGGGTGCAGAGAGAATGAAGCGTAAGTATGAGGAAAAAGCAGGAGCGGCTATGCAAAAGAAAAAGAAGTGGCAAAGAGTTTGTCTTCTGTTACTTCTTATTAACACGCTTGTTTTATTCACGAGTTTATTTATTGATAACCGCCCGCTCTTATTTATTAGTGTTATTGTTTTTGTAGGGATTGTTCTTGCCCTTGTTTTATATAAAGATCCGTCAAGTGGATTACAAGAAGAGCTTCTTACTCTTCAGCAAAGTGCTGGCGGGAGACAAAGTGAAGAAGCGCTGTCTGTGCGCTATCAGTTAGAAAAAGATGAAGAGATTCGGAAGCTATTTGAGCGTGAGTCTTATAAATTACAGCAAATGGAGCGAGCTTATGATAAAGTCGTTTCATCGTATGAGGAATGGGAGAGAGAAACGTTCCAAGCGGGAGAACAAGTAGATGCATATAAAACGCGCTATATGTTCCCAGAATTTTATACGTATGCACACATATTGCCAGCGTTTGAGCGTATTGAAAAAATGCAGCAATTATATCGTGCATTAGATAAGCAAGGCACGCGAAAATCTTCATTATATGAAATAATTGCGCATTTTGAACAGAAACTAGAAACTGTTATCGGTAGTGCGGAGTATAGTAAGCTACACGGGGCACAAAGTCGTATGCAAAATGAGAAAGAGAAGCGCCAAACTTGTAAGCAGTTAAAAGAAAAACTGGCGGAATGGCAAGAAGAATATGAGTTTATGCAAGAACAATTAAAGCAATTACTAGTAGAACGAGACAGTTTATGGCATATTGCAGAGGCTGCAGATGAAGAGATGTTTTTAGAAGCAGGTAAACTAGCGGAAAAACGTGAAGATGCAGAGAAACAAGTGGGGCGTTTATTACCGCAAATTGATTTGTTGGAACAGCGTTTAACGAGCTTATCATTAGCTGAACATTACGAAGCTGACGGTTATGAAGAGAAATTAAAGAGAGAAATTACAGTCGTGCAAAACTGTCTGGCGCAAGAGAAAGAACTGACAGAGCGCATTGCGAAACATCGTATGGAAATTGCGAATTTAGAAGAAGGTAGTACGTACGGCGATTTAATGCATGAGTGGGAAATGAAAAAAGCGCAAGTGCGTGAACAAGTGAAGAAGTGGGCTGCTTATGCGGCCGCAAAGACAGTATTAACGAAAACGAAGCAATATTATCATGAAGTGCATCTGCCTCGTATTTTACAAAAATCAGAAGAGTATTTCGTCTATTTAACAGGCGGACGATATAGTAAAATCTTTTCACCGTCAGAGGCGGAACCGTTCATTGTTGAGCGTAACGACGGTATGCGTTTTTACAGTCATGAACTAAGCCAAGCGACAGCGGAGCAGTTATATTTATCGCTGAGATTTGCACTTGCGAAAACATTTGAACATGATTATCCATTTATTATTGATGATAGTTTCGTGCACTTTGATGCGGTAAGGACGGATCGAACGATTGAACTAATAAAGGAAATTGCAAAAGATAGACAAGTAATCTTCTTTACATGTCATGCGCATTTACTCGCGTATTTTACAGAAAAACAGATTGTAAAATTAACACATAAGCGTAAAGAAAATGAGTTGTGATATGCTATACTAAAAGTAACTGATTTGGTGGAGGAATTCGAATGAAAAAGAAAATTGCAGAATATGAAGTTGGTGAACAAGTCGATGTTTTCTTGTTAATTAAAACAGCGACAAAAGGTCTAGCAAGTAATGGAAAGCCATTTTTAACAGTAATCTTACAAGATCCAAGTGGAGATATTGAAGCGAAGCTATGGGACGTATCACCAGAAGTTGAGAAACAATATGTAGCAGAAACAATCGTTAAAGTAGCTGGTGATATTTTAAACTACAAAGGACGTATTCAATTACGTGTGAAACAAATCCGTGTTGCGAATGAAAATGAAGTAACAGATATCTCGGATTTCGTAGAAAAAGCACCAGTGAAAAAAGAAGATATGGTTGAGAAAATTACGCAATACATATTTGAAATGAGAAACCCGAACATTCAGCGTCTAACAAGACATTTATTAAATAAGCATCAAAATGAATTTTTAGAATATCCAGCAGCGACAAAGAATCATCATGAGTTCGTATCTGGACTAGCTTATCACGTTGTATCAATGCTAGATTTAGCGAAAGCTATTTCAAATCTATACCCATCATTAGATAAAGACTTACTATATGCAGGCGTTATTTTACATGACCTTGGTAAAGTAATTGAACTATCTGGTCCAATTTCTACAACGTATACGTTAGAAGGAAATTTACTAGGCCACATTTCTATCATGGTGAACGAAATTGGTAAAGCAGCAGATGAGCTGAACATCGATGCAGAAGAAGTATTAATTCTTCAACACATCGTCCTTTCTCACCACGGAAAAGCAGAATGGGGTAGCCCAAAACCACCATTAGTAAAAGAAGCAGAAATTCTGCACTACATCGACAACTTAGATGCAAAAATGAACATGATGGACCGCGCATTAGGACGCACAAAACCAGGCGAATACACAGAGCGTGTCTTCGCACTTGATAATCGTTCGTTCTATAAACCGACGTTCCATAATTAAAAGTGTGAATAAAGTGGCCTCATTAAGTTCTAAAAGCTTAGTGAGGCTGTTTTCTTTATTAAAAATTAAATGAAATAGTTAAGAAGTACGCATGGGGTTAACGAAGAACGATTAAAACATATCTCACCACTAGAATGGGAGCATATCAACTTTAATATGGCAGATACTTAGAATCGCTTCAGCCTGTATAACAGGCCTAAAAATAAGAGTTGAAACTTGTTTAGCATCTATTTTTGTTAAAAGGTGGGAGAATTGTGCTATGATGTGAGCAAATATAAAACTATCTAAAGGAGGGATTCACATGCCGCATGTTGTGTTTCGTGGAATTACTACTGAACAATTAAAACACATAAGCAAGCCATTAGTAGAAGAGCTCGCAGAGATTTGTGAGTGTGGTACGGATAATTTTACGTTGGAACTACCAAGTTCTACGTTTGTATTCAATGGAGAAGAAATAGAAGCGTTTCCTCTTATTGAAGTGAAATGGTTCGAGCGTGGACAGGAAATTCGTGATCGATTTGCCAAGGCCATTACTACATATGTAATGGATTTTGGACTTCCAGAAGTAGAGGTTGTATTTACGGTTTTCACAGAATCAGCGTATTATATTAACGGGAAGCATTGTGCAAGTTAGAGCTATTATAAATGTTTTTGTAACATTTATCCCGCATTAACGGGCAGTAAGACCCCCACCTCAAAATTCAGCGGAAGCAAAGAAGTTAGGTGGGGGATCAACTGTCCGTAAAAGCCCGATTGGTTCAACTAATAATCAGTGGGGGATGAACAAAACCCCCACTGATTAAAGTTTCACTTTATAAGGGATAGAACCACATCGCTATCAAGCTAACTAGACAAAATACCCTCTAAAAAGAAAAAGGCGTTATTCTTTCTGAGAAATCATAGGAAAGGATAACGCCTTTATATCAATTTTAATATAATCGATTCACTTCTTTATAAAAAGTTTGGTTATTTTATTGAAGCTTATTCCACAAACACACCCGTTTGTTCATTTTTTACTGTTTGAAAGCCATACTTTTTATATTGATTCATTTATTGGAAAAACCGAAAGTTTTAAACTCTCTCTATTACATATTTATTTTTGGAAAAATAGCCTGACTCCAAATACTAATAATACTGTGCCAGTAATACCCTCTATTGTACGGTTCACCTTTTCTTTTCTTAAAAAAGTTCTTAATTGACGTATTAGAGAGATATAAAGTAAATACCATATTGCTGTCAAAGTCGTAAATGTGAATCCCAACAAAAGAAATTGGAAGAAATGACTTTGATTACTCACAATAAATTGGGGTAGAAAACTAAGGAAAAATACAGCCGTTTTTGGGTTTAAGATTGCCGTGGTAAATCCTTGTCTAAAACTTTTAACCGTTCCAATATCCTTAGAGTTTATTTCCACTGAACTTGACATATCTTCTTTTTTAG
>NZ_QPEL01000129.1:0-11149 GCF_008368965.1 Bacillus sp. AY2-1
TTATTACACTCGTCTTTTCTAAATCACTTATAAAGGGGTAATTATCCAATGAAATTTAAAGTATTCTTTTTAACCATTACCATTCAAAAAAATAAATTTTCTGAGTCTGAAATGCTTCATGAACGACAAATTAATCAGGCTATGGATTCTGTAAAAGAAAGACAAAGTCATTACTGTAGTCATCTGTAATTCCAATTCGAAAGGAGGAATTCACATATGAAGTTTCACCTTTTCTTTTTAACGATTACGATTCAAAAAGAAACAATATCTCAAAATGAATTAAAACAAGAAAGACAATATAAACAAGTTATTAATGAAATTCGAGATCGTAGAAGCAAATACTACACTCACCTTTAATCGTTTAACTATATAGAATTGAAAGGAGTCGATTTTGATGTTGATAGCGCGCTGTAAGGAAATGATTTGGATAGTTCAGAGGGATTCCACATAGTTTTATAGAGCCTTATATCACACAAGTTCATCACTGAATTTGATGTATAAAAAATATATAATAAAATCAAATCAACCCACTTTTAATTATTTTTTATAAACAAAAGATACACCACTTAAAAAGCGGTGTATCTTTCTCAGGTTTTACTATTTCCGATTACTTCTCTTCGTCTTAAACAATCTCACTAAGTTCGAAACAACTGTTTTTGTTACTGCATAAACTGGTACTGCTAAAATCATTCCGATGATTCCAGCAAAGTTACCTACCCCTAAAATTAGGATAATAATTGTTAATGGGTGGATGTTTAATTTCGAGCTCATAATACGTGGTGAAATAATATTACTTTCAAACTGTTGTACAATTGTTACGATAATAATTACGTATAAGGCTTGCATCGGAGATACGAACAGTCCTACAATAACAGCTGGTGCTGCCCCAATAAATGGCCCTAAGTTAGGAATGATGTTTGTAAATGCTGCAATAATTCCTAAAACGAAAGCGTACGGTAAATCGATAATTAAATAACCGATAAATGTAAACGCACCTACAAATATACAAACGAGCGCTTGTCCTTGAATATATGCAGATAATGTTTCGTTCGTTTCCTTAATGATACGAAGCCCCTCTTCACGGTAAGACTCTGGTAATAAACTTACCGCTTTTCCTGGAAAGGCATGTCCATCTTTAAACATGTAAAATAAAATGAACGGTACAGTAAATACAACTAATGCAACGTTCGTGATAATACCAAATAAAGCCGTTGCACTCGACGTAATTGTATTTGGTATATCTTTTAAGTATTCAATTGCATTTTTTTCAATTGTTTCAATGGAAACGTAGTTTTGTGTAGATAACCATTCAAACAACCTATGATGTGATAATTCTTGTATGTATACTTTTCCCTCTTTTATGTAGCCTGGCATATTTTTTACTAAGTCCATTAGCTGTTGTGAAATCGTAGGAACAACTACTCCAACGCCAACCGCAGTTAATGTTATGATAAAAAGATATAATAGTAATATCGCTAAATTTCTAGGTACTTTTTTATGCTCCAAAAAGATTAATACAGGATTAAATATGAAGTATAAAAAAAGCGCGATTAAGATTGGGAAAAATAATGTTGATATGAAGATACCAATCGGTTGAAATAAAAATGATATTTTTGTGCAAATAAATATGATTCCTACAACCATTAGCACTTCTAATGTCCAAAAGTGCACTTTTGATTTCAAAAAAACGGCCTCCTTTAAACTAGCACTTCTCTTCATTGTACCAAAATAAGTATGAATTTCACATAATATTTTCCTTTACAATATTCCAAAATACCGATAAATACACTACAATGAGATTACATACAAATTTGCAGGTAAAGGTGATAAAAATGACACAATGCATCATTTGCAGAAAAGATACGAAAGAACTTAGTGAACAATATGTCATTCCAGAAATATTATGTGGATATTATTTCACAAACTCAATTTGTGATACTTGTCATGAACAAATGACAACAAATATTGATCGTCCTTTAATTAGGCATAAATTGAGTCAATTTAAGATTGAACAAATGAAAAGACAAATTGATTCCCCACTCTATACGAATGAGCACGGTGAGGAACTTGCGGCTGCTGAGACTGATGTTGTCGAAGTAAGCGACGAGATTCTTTATTCTAATGCATTAATTATGAAACTATGTAAAAAGCACGATATTTCCTTACATAATGAAATTTGGAAAGAGGAACGTGTAACGAAAGTAGCGAGTTCTATTCAACGTGAATTACTATTAGATAACCGTAAATATAAAATGAGTGTATTAAAAATGGCTTATACATTCGCTGTACAAGCAGTTGACGGCTACTTTGAAGATCAAGATGCAATTGATATTTCTACCATTCTCTCAAATGCAGATTTCGTGGAACTAAAAGAAAAAAGCATTGTACGTGATTTAAGCAAAAGTTCTTTATGGAATACGCTAAATACAAGTAGTGAAAATCATTACTTTATTTTACTTAGCGATAAAGACGGCCTGTTTTGCTTCATTCGTTTGTTTGACATCTTTGATGTTGTCGTTCATTTATCAGAAAAAAGATTTGACCTTCCATCGCCGATTGTCGGTGTAAATAATGTGAATACACAGAAATTTTATGTCCAAAGTTTAAAACAGTATATGGATGGGCTGTTTAAAGAAAAAGCACCTACTATATAATAGGAATCAGAACATACGGTCTCCTTTCTTGATGAAAAGACACTGTGTTATAATGAGTATGAAAAGAACAATACAATCACATAAACCAATTATAAATTGTATATAAATAAAAAAGACTAGTGTGCGGCTACACACTAGTCCACGTAACTTAGCAGATTGGATTGTTCATTTATCCTATTTGTTTCTTACAAACAAAACAACCCACATTCTATAAGCATAGGTGGGTTGTTATTTTTTGAGCTTGTCTATTAAAACGACGACGAACGTTAACAATGCAACGAGAAACAGTCCACCTTGCAGTAGCAACGCTATTTCACTCACGTATTATCACCCCCCTCCTACTCGGAGAAGTGATAATTGAACAACCAACCGCACCTTAAGTTACCCTTTAATTTTACCATATTTTCTAATAATTTACGATGAAAACCCGCAAGCGAATAACTTGCGGGTTTTTTATCCCGTATTAACAGGCAGTAAACAAAATGAAGCAATAAATAGGTGAAACTTTATTTCTCACTATTTTTTTAATGCATATGCATCAGCAATCATTTCACCAACCATTTTATTTTCTTCTTTCTTCTCGTCTTTCAATAATGGGAATAACAATTCTGCGACCTCATACGCTTCTTCTAAATGCGGATATCCTGATAAAACAAACGTATCAATTCCTAACGATTCATATTCTTTTATCCTTTCTGCTACTGTATGTGGATTGCCTACAAGTGCAGTACCTGCCCCACCTCTTACAAGTCCGATTCCAGCCCATAAATTAGGGCTTATCTCTAACGACTCTCTCGTACCTTTATTTAAATGTGTCATCCGCTTTTGACCAACCGAATCATATCTTGCAAATGTCTTTTGAGCAAGCTCAATTGTTTCATTATCCACATATTGAATTAAACGTTCTGCCTCTTCCCACGCTTCTTCTTCTGTTTCTCTTACAATTACGTGTAATCTAATGCCAAATCGTACTGTACGCCCCTTCTCTTCTGCAAGTTTTCTTACTTCTTCTATTTTCTCTTTCACTTGCTCTGGTGGCTCTCCCCACGTTAAATATACATCACTATGTTCAGCTGCTACTTCTTTTCCAGCAGCTGATGATCCTCCGAAATATATAGGAGGATATGGTGTTTGAACTGGCGGGAATACAACTTTACTATCTGTAACTTGAATATGTTTTCCTTCTAAAGAGATCGTTTCACCTTGCAATGTCGATTTCCAAACTTTTAAAAATTCATCCGCTGCTTCATATCTTTCATCATGCTCAAGATATAATCCATCTCCTTGTAGTTCAACTGGATCTCCTCCAGCTACTACGTTAATAAGTAGTCTCCCATCTGAAATTCTATCAAATGTAGATGCCATCCTAGCTGCAACTGTAGGTGACATTAGTCCTGGTCTCACTGCTACTAAAAATTTTAGTTTTTCTGTTTCAGCAGCAAGAGCTGAAGCTAACACCCAAGGGTCTTCACATCCTTGACCAGTTGGAAGTAAAACACCCGTATATCCTAAATAATCAGCTGCCGCAGCAACTTGCTTATAATAACCATATTCAGCTGCTCTTCCTCGTTTTGTCGTTCCTAAATATCGACCATCTCCATAAGCTGGAATAAACCATAATAATTCCATACCTTTACACACCCCTTATTTATTTTGAAACGTATACTAACACATCCTATATAAATTACCCCTAATAATTTATATGTTAATTCCCACTCTCACCTTTAAAATTATCTCGCCATCTTAAAAACTTCACTTCTAGTAAACGTACTAGAGAGTCAGAAAACTTCCCAACAAATGCAAAGATAATTATGCCGACAAATACGATATCTGTATTTGAAAATTGCCTTGCATCCATAATCATATAACCAATACCTTCTGTAGATCCCATAAGTTCTGCTACTACTAAACTCACCCATGCAACACCTAACGATAACCTTGCTCCTAGTAAAAGGTTAGGCAATGCAGATGGTAAAATTAGTTTCGTAATTAGTTTTCTTTTGCTAAACTCTAACACTCTCGCAACATCAAATAACTTTGAATCCACACCTCTAATACCTAAAAATGCGTTTACGTATAAAGGAAAAAATGCACCATCTGCAATTAATAGCACTTTCGATGTTTCACCAAAACCGAACCATAATACGAAAAGCGGCGCAACAGCTAAATGAGGTACAGTTCTTAACATTTGCACAGATGGATCTAAATATTGCTCACTTCTCGTTGAAAATCCAACAATCGTTCCTAAAATGATTCCTAAGCCCCCACCAATAAAGAAACCAGCCGCAGCCCTGAATACACTAATACTTAAATGGCCGAATAACTCTCCTGTTTTAATAAGCTCTTGGAAAGCTAGAAAAATATCTAATGGTGTTGGTAAAACTGTTTTAGAAACAAGACCGAATACGCCAGCCAACTGCCAAATTATTAATATAATAACCGGTATAGTAATCGCCCTTACTAAAACTTTTACATTTAACTTTCGCACCTTCTTTATGCCATTTTTCTTAATCGTTATACTCGCTGGTTTCATAACAGCTTTCGTGTTTTCCACTTTACAAAACCTCTTTTCACTTCGCTTTCAATCCTTTTTCTACGAAAGAATTATCTACAACTTTTTCCGTCTTAATTTCTTTCTTTATAGAACCGAGCTTATATTGAAAATCCGCTGTCTTTTGTTGTTCTCCTATTATTTCCTTCGTTACCGGAACTAAAATTGGTTTGTCGTGATTAAACACTTCTTTTACAATCTCTGCATCTATCTTTTTTACAGAAGTGTATACTTTTATTGCTTCATCTAAGTTAGCATCTTGCCATACACGTGCTTTCTCATAAACTTTGAGGAATTTCTCAACTAATTCTGGATGTTCTTTCGCAAATTTTGTCCTCGTAATTAAAAATTCTGGTGAAGAGACATTTAATGTTTCACCGTCTGCAATCACCTTCGCACCTTTATTTAACGTATGTAATGATATGAAAGGGTCCCAAATCGCCCATGCATCTACTGATCCTGATTCGAATACAGGCTGCGCTTCATCTGGTTGTAATTGAATGACATTTACATCTTTTGCATCAATACCTTCTTTATCAAGTGCTCGATACAATAAATTAAAGGCACTACTTCCTTTTGCTACTGCAATTTTTTTACCTTTTAAATCCTTTACACTCACAATCTTGCTATCTTTTTGAACGAGAATTCCAGTTCCTTTTCTCGCATAACTTGTATTGGCGATTTCGGTAAATCCAATACCTGCTGCTTGCGCTGAAATGACTGGAGAATTCCCTACTTCACCAAAGTCTAACCGGTTTGATGCGATTGCTTCAAAATAAGGAGGTCCACTTTGGAACTCTGTCCATTTCACTTTAACTCCTTCTTTTTTAAACTCCTCTTCAAACCATCCCTTTTTCTTTGCTAGTAATAGCGGGCTTAATCCTTGCTGTATACCAATTTGTATTGTTACATCTTCTTTCTTACTACTTGCTGTACTTTTTTCGCATCCTAATAAACATACTGATATAGCTAAAGCAAAAGAAAGAACTTTAAATTTTTTATACATATAAAATCACCCTTTTCCTATATACTTGTTTGAATCAATCCTCCATATTCAAACTGCTGTAATACTTTCGTTCGAAGTTGTTGGAACGATTGAGAAGTTTTATTTCGCGGATAAGGCAAATTATTTTCAATCACTTTATGTATTTTCCCTGGTTTTGCACTCATAATGATGATTCGGTTTGAAAGATAAATCGCTTCGTCTATATCATGTGTAACGAATATCATTGTTGTTTTTTTCTGCTCCCAAATATTTAGCAATACTTCTTGCAAATGACTTCGAGTAAAAGCATCCAGCGCTCCAAAAGGTTCATCAAGTAATAATACATTCGGATCTCTTAATAACGCTCTCGCTATCGCAACACGTTGTGACATCCCACCTGAAATTTCTTTCGGATACGATTTTTCAAAGCCATCTAAACGAACGATTTCAACCCATTCTCTCACCTTATCTTTCACATACTTATCTTTTAACGACAAATCTGCCGCTATATTTTCTTCAACTGTTAACCATGGAAAAAGCCTATGTTCTTGAAAAATAAAACCTTGTTTCTTACTCGGTTTTAAGATAGACTCCCCGTCAATAACAACTTCCCCTTCAAAATCATTATCTAGACCTGCAACAATTTTTAGTAATGTACTTTTTCCACACCCACTCGGACCAATTACTGTAACAAAATCCCCTTTCTCTAATTGAAAATTAATATTCTCTAATACTTGAACAGTACCAGTTTGTTTCAAAAAATATTTTGATACCCCATCAATTGAAACAGTCATTTCTTCCCCTCCTTAAAATGATTCATATAAATGAACAGATTCAGTATTTGTGCAATAAAAAAACCAAAGGCATTTTATCAACAGATAAAATGCCTTTGGTTTCTCCAATCAGCAATACGTTATGGAATTAAGTACATATTATACAAATATTTCCGATAAGTCAACTGGGTTTTAGCGAACATTATTTATTTTTAAAGATATCAGCAGTCCCTTTTATTATTTTTGGAAGGAACGTTTTAATTGTATCCATTAATATATAAAGAGCTTCCTTCACATAACCACCTTCGAAATTTCCTAATGGTTCTGGTAATTCATCCTCATCTAATATGAAGTATTCTCCATTTGGAAGTACCATAATATCGATGATTAAATCTTCGAAGGAAACCACTTCGTCTTTTATTTGTGTATTTTTTACGATATTAAAATAGGAACCTAAATACTTCCCTTTTATATCTCTCCATACGTATAAATTGTACGGACGATCTTTCCAGTAATATGCGATTGTATAACTCCCTTTTGGGATTGTTAACTTAGTATCATTTGCAGTCATTATAAATGAATACTGCACCTCGTGAAACAAAACGATACTTTGTGATTGTTTTTCAAGTAATAAGCAATTGTGATCTACTATTGTTGAGTTATACCGGATTTTTCTTTCTATAATTTCAATTTTCGATGTAAGTAACTTATTCATTATTTTGTTTCCCCTTATGCTAGTTCTATCCTCAATTATATTCATTTATGTAGTGATAAAGAAGTATATAGTTTTTTATATAATGATTTATACAAGAAAAACTCCTTCTTATTTAGAAAGAGTTTTTCACTTCTAACGGAAGTTTATTTGTTTTTATGTAACTAACAGCACTATTACTCATGTTTTAACTTTTCCTTAACCGCATCATAAAATTTTCGTTCTTCATCAACATTTAAGTGAACACGACTTACTGTTTTAGAAAAGCCATATAACTACTGTGCTTTCACTGGCTCTTTTAATGTTATTTCAAAAGTAGCAGGTTCTTTTATGAACTCCATAACAGTTGCATCCAATATCTGTTTCCCTTCTTTTGCCGATAGCAATTCACCCTTGTAGAACACAATATTATCAATTTGTGTAAATGGTATAACAATTTTCTTTCCTAATCCAATTTGAATGATTACTTGTTCTTCTGTTACGACAAGTGGATTTTTACGCATTGCTTGTATTTCAGCTAAAAAATAAAACATTGCATATACATTTAAAATAAGTAACACCCATGCTACAACCGGATTCCATTGATGAAACAAATAATGAAAACCGATACTTTCTATTAAGGTCGCATGGATGATCATGATATATACACCTATTGCACCAGTCTTTTTGTGATATGAGTATACGGATTCACCTTCTGGTACTTTTTCACGCCACGATAAAAATGCATAATAGATTAACTTACACTCCGTTACAATGATATCTATTAATTTATTTCTTTTCATAGTAGCTTCAAATGCTGCATCAATCGCATAAGAAAAGGAATAATTTTCTCTTCTATGTTTTTTATATTTTTTTATTATTTTAGGAAGCACTCTAACAATTTTATAGAGAAGGAATAATTCTAGACCTACAAATGCAATTTCAGCCGCAACAATAATATAAGAGATGAATGAAAAAGCTTGTAAATAGTAACTTGGAATAATAAATCTTGCAAAAATATATCCAGCTATTACAACAGGAAATATATACGTTAACGAGTATCTTTTTCGAATAATGAAGAAATACGTGATGGTTGGAATGACAAACATGCAATCTAATAATGACCCAAGCACAACTTCTTTCGGCGCAGCTGGTACTATTGGAAGGGCATACAATAAGTAGTTTGATAGTATTATTAAAGAGACGAGTCCAATCCAAATACCTTTTCGCCTTCGCGATAGTGTAACATTCATACGTTCACTCCTTTATTTAAAAACCTTATTTAAATGGTCTTTATAAAATGAAATGGCACGCTCAAATTCTTTTACTTCCTCTACTTTCACGACAGTTTCAAGTAATAATTTCATAGCTGATTCGTGATCGTTTACATTATATTTTGCTAATGATAAAAATACTTTCATTGGATCGTTCTCTGGGAATTTTTTCACCCCAGCTTCTAATACTGTAATTGCCTTTTCATATTCCCCTATACAACGATATGTACTTCCTAAACCAATATAAGCACCGCAAAGTGATTCGCCATCAAGTCCATTTGCGATTGCTTGCTCATAATACGGAATTGCTTCTGTTTCTAGCCCCATTACATCATGTATCCACGCACACTGATACAGTACTTCTGCATCCTTTGTAAAGTTTGTTAATCCTATAAGCATCTCTTTAGACTGCGCATATTTCTTTTCGTTTCTAAGTTTAATAGCTTGCTTTAATAAATGTTCCATAGAATCCACTCCTCACCAATTATTCTGTGTATAGCTCTTGATTGGTATACGCTTCACATTCGTGTAAAAGTAAAATTCCCACCAATTAAAGTTTCGCTTACTTATTACTATGCGGATTCATTCTTATCTAAAAACTTAATTTTAAAAAGCAGTAACACGATTACATAATATCTCTAAGCTTTTGACAATTTCTTTCGCTGTTTCATCTTTCCCATTACACAACTTCCCTTTACCATCCTGTCCAATTACATAATGTACAGCTCCGCGCGAATATAAAGAATGTGGTGAATTCGCAATCATTACATTCGCCCTTGCTTCTTTCATTCTATTTTTCGCTCTTTCAAATAGTTCTTCTTCATTTAAATCACTTTCAAGTTTAAAACCAACAAGTACTGTTTCTGGATCCCATTCTTTTATTTGTTTTAATACTTTTGGAGCCTTTTGAAAGTGAATAATCGGTGCTATATCACTTGAAATTTTTCCGTTCATATTAAGAACATTACCATCTTGATCACAAATCTTCTCCACAATCCAATCTGATCCAGCCGCGGCCATAATGACCGCATCAACCTTTTCATGTGTGATGATACTTTTCATTTTATCTTGCAAATCAACAATTCCTTCAAATGGATGTAATTCTAACCCTCTATGTACATCGCTCGGTTTCTCCGCAAAATAACCGTGTAAATATATAACATGTGCCCCTTTAGCTAGAAGTTCTTCTGCCATTATCCTTCCGATTGTACCTTTAGCCATATTCGTATGCCCGCGTACTTGATCCCATTTTTCTAGACAACCACCGCTCGTAATTAATACCTTTTTCCCCTTCATTGTAACCATCCCTTACTAATTTTTCTTACGAAACCATTCGGTTCCAAAGTCAACTATATCACGCTGTTTCATTAGACGACACGTTGCATTCCCTATCTTCCCGTTTTTTACAGTTCCTTTTCGCTCAAACTCCACACCAATTTCAACAAACTTCTCAGATTCGTAATTCATTTCAACAAACTCTTTCCACACTCTCTCACCGTTTTCTATAATAGGTGCTCCTACTTGTATTAACTCACATGCACCAGTACGCACCTCGGATAAATGAACAGACGTATTGGAATCATATCCAACACCAATTAATAATACGTACCCGTCTAAATCATATATTTTTCTTAATGGAGATTCTTCTCCAAAGCTCATTGATAACGAATGGTTCATTGTTATTTCTACTGCATGTTTTCCCCATGCAGCAAAACTTCCTAACGGATGATTACTACGTACTACATTCGGATATGTACGAAAACATTCAACTATTTCACCCATTCCCCTTGTTGGGGTTATACGTGAATCAAATGCCGGGACGTTATCTCGGATAATTTGCCACCAGTCTTCCGGTACAGGTGGTCTTGACCAATGTTTCGGATCGGATAAATCCGAAGATTGCGTTGGCATTATTATCGTTCCTTCTTCCGTAACAACTTTCATTAATGCTTCTACTACGGCAACCGCACCACCAGATATCCACCCGATAGAACTTAGTGATGAATGAACGATAATTGTCATTCCTTTTTCGATTCCTAATGCTTTTAAATCTTTTGTTATTGTTTCGATTGTATTTGGAAATTTTGTACTTGCTACTATATCATTCATTTTCATATTGGTTCCCCCACTAGCCATGTAAATTTAAACTTTTATATAAATATATTATCATATTTTTCTTAATTTTTAACTTAATCATATTCATTACTACAAAAATATGTAT
>NZ_QPEL01000013.1:0-72042 GCF_008368965.1 Bacillus sp. AY2-1
ACTCTATATCCATTAAATTATAATACTCAATATTAGGAGCTGATTTCATGGAAAAAAAGCCTATCGTGTTCAAAATCCCACCAAATTCAAAGCTAAAAGTTACATTTTTCGGTCCTTGTAACGAAGTAATTACAAATGTGTCTATTATTAATCAACTATGCACCCCAAAATGTCAAACTATCACGCAATATCCAGACTTTAAGAAATATGTAACTGAAGTACGATCGTTATCCCGTTGTTAGTCCGCATAATGCACGATTTTCACAACTTTGTTACCTAAAATAACTGAGAAAGAAAATGACTGCATTTCTAGACTAAAATTACTCATTTTATGATATTCCATCGATAATTCATTGATTTTTTACACGTTTTTATTAAAAGGACATATATTATCGTATGGAGATTATCCACTCATAAAACCTATCTTTCTTTGGAGCGTACTTATTATGTATGCTCTTTTTTTATGTAACCGTCCCCTTCTAAATTGACCAACAATATATTAAAATTCTTTATGTACTCAAGGAGGTCAAATATGTTCAAGCTGCATCCAATACTACTCATCTTAGGATTGATTTTGTTTTTATATAGTGTAATCGCCTTTATGTTATTCTTTTCAGTGTACTAGCATTCCCTACACAAATTTATGTTCAATATGTAATTTCTATATAGTAAAGAAAAAACGTAATGATACGATCTTTTATGTATTTCGTCTTTCTTGTTCTATAAAAAAACTAGTAAACTTACTAACACTGAGTTTTCAGAAGCATGTTACTTATTTACATATTATTTTTTTCATTATCTGAATAAGGTTAAAGCCTCTACAAATTAAACTACACTTTACCTGTTTACTTATATATTTTAGAAAAACAATAATAATCCCCCACCATTTGGTAAGGGGATTAACTAAACCTACTAAAAAACATTTAATGATCTGTTTTATTTAATTGGAGAAGGAAATCTTGCCGCTTCAAAGTGAACCGTATTTAAACCATTAACATTTTGTACAATTACGCCCGCAATACTACTTTCTGCAAAAACTTCAACTGAATCTCCTGCTTCTAATTGAAGAATAGTAGTTACTGAAACATCATTATTAAAAAATACTCCTGTTCCAAAGAAATCATTATCTATCGCTATTGCTGGATTTCCATTTACACGAATTTCTACTCTAGCTCTGTAATTCACATTAAAATCATTTGGAGAAAATGTTATATTTCCTAATACACTATATACTCCTCTAGTTTTCGGAGTGAAAATGGATGTTACTGGATTATATTCATTCGCTAGATCAAATTGTTCATTTTGAAATAATACTTTAACAGGAGTATTTGCTAGAACAGGTTGATTAACTGTATTCACAGCTCTAAATGCCGATGCCCTTACAAGCTCCTCTTTCTTATCATCACAACACTTCACCTTTACATACTTCCTATCACATTTACTACTTTTTCTATAACAATCATGACTTTCCTTTTTGTAATCTTTACAATACTTACAGTAATAATAAGACATAGTTAGTCCCCCTTTACACTTATTTTTATATAGTATGCTATATAGATTAGAATAGCTTGGACGACCTGTTACTATTTTTAATAGAGTAAAAAACCCTCACCATTTCGGTGAGGATTTACCTTTAAGCTTCTGTAAACTCAATGTTTAATGACTTTATTTAATCGGAGAAGGAAATCTTGCTGCTTCAAAATGTGCACCATCTTCTAAAGGACTTAAAACTCCATCTATACTACTTTGTGCATAAACCTCAACTTCATCCCCTGCATTCAATTGAACAATCGTCGAAACACTTACTACATTTCCAAAACTTATTGGACCAAAAAAGTCATTATCTATAGCTATCGCTGCGTTTCCATTCACACGAATTTCTACACGCGCTCTATAATTTAAAGTTGGATCGTTTGGAAAGAAACCAATCGTTCCAATAATAGAATATACTCCTTTAGTCTTCGGCATAAAAATAGATGTTGCTGGATTATACTCATTCGCTAAATCAAATTGTTCATTTTGAAATAACACTTTCACAAAAGTATTAGCAGGAACATTTTGATTCACAGTATTTCTAGCTCTAAATGCCGATGCTCTAACAAGATTGTCCTTGTTATCATGGCACTTACTAGTGTTCTTACAACAATCATGGTGCTTCTTTTTATACTCCTTACAATACTTACAGTAGTAATAACAAGACATACTAATTCCCCTTTCAAACTTATTACTACATATTATGTAAGATTGATTTATAAGGTTTGGACTAGCTATTTTTATTGTTCATAAGGGCGCTATTAACCTGCACCCTTATTTATATACACCACATAATTCCTTACTAGTTATAAGTTGTATACAGTTCCATATGGAATAGTAAGAAAAGAACTTCCATACGGTGTAACATGATGTACTGGGTAAAAATACTCTACGGATGAGTAATATGGTTGTACTCCTTGCTGCTGCATTTGCATTTGTTGTTGCATTTGTAATGCTTGTTGAATAGCTTGGACTGTACTTTGTGCTCCACTATACGTTATAGACGTACCATACGCTGGTCGCATGCCAGCTTGAGAATTAAAATATGAATAAAACATGATTTTCAACTCACTTCCGTATAAGTTATTACAAAATATGTTATGATTCTATATTTCAGTGAGTGCAAAAGCTAATTCACTAGCTCTTATTAAGGTTAAACATTTTCAATATAAATATCATTCTCTAAATAAAAGCACACTCAACGGATGCTTTTTGTTTCTCGCTAAATTTTCCTACTGCCATAATTCATTAGCAATAATTTAGTTGTCCACGAATTTCACCATTAGGATGTTGTACTGTATGAACATTAATATATATGTTTCCAGATATAATCTCATTTATAAGAGTGCCTAATGTTTGACCCACTAGCGTTCCGACCAAATCTTCTTGAGTAATCATTCCCGTAAAAGTTGCACACTCTATTGAAATTGGATTTGTTATCGGTCCAAATAAAAAAGCTACAACAGGACCGTTCTTTCCTTTTAATCCAAGATGCAGATGTGCAGCTACTACATCCTCTATATCGAATAAATCCAACTTAAATTTTAGGCTAAGCTCGTCCCGGCTTAATTTAAAGAAACCTTCTCCTCGAGCATCTGTTTCTACTGGTGGAACTTCATTTCTACCACGCAACTTTGCAAAGAACATATCTATCACTCCTATAATTTTTATACTTCTAATATATTCTGACCCTTCTTATAAAGTGACAAAAAAGCAGCTGTTAGGTCAATTTTAATTTATTAAATATAATAGTTTAATTTATTAATTATATTGAATTCATACATTTAACTATTACACTTTTTAAGTTTAATCCATATACTATATTAGATTACTAGAAAGGAGGCGTAAGCATGGAAAGTTGTGTTTTGTTCGTTAATGGACAACCTCTTTTAGTGATTTCAGTTGCTGGAATCGAAATTGCTAGATTAGAACTTTCTCTTCAAGTAGCATTGACTCTAATAGCATTAGGAATTCCAATTTGCGCATAATAGTTAGATAATTATAAAAAAGAGGGTTTAAACTCTCTTTTTTATTTATTCCTTAACAATAAAAAAAGACACCACTTGGATAATGGCATCTATCGAAATATTCGTCATAAGTTTCATTACTACTAAACTAACAATCCTACTAATTCACGTGTAATTCCTGAGAACGAATAGCCATATGCAAAACCTACAATACGAACTCCTGTATTCCATTTTCAATAAGTATATGTTATTTTTCTAAAAAGCAGTTTCTATTACCAGTTTTCATGAAAACTTTTCGCTTTTGCTAACCGCTCTTTTTTATTAAACTAATAATACTCCTTGAACCCTTTTTACTTACTGCATCATATAATTTTAAACTTAGCATTCAATAAAAAAATTTCCTACTATCAAATATGCGCAATATGTGAGGCTCTTTTACAACTAGTCTATTTATCGCTCCCTTCTAACTCCTCACTTTCTTCACGTATTTGTCCAATTAATGAAAATATAGAACCTACGGCTTGAATCCAACTTCCTATGGTATCTATTGACTGGCCTTCTTTCTTTTTATCCAGTTGACTATTTGCTTGATTGTCTAAAATTTCCCCTGTATCATTTACTAGATTTTCTTTACTATCCTGCCGATCTCCTCTAATACTTTTTAGCTCATATATTCCTCCAATCGCTTGCAAGGAATTTCCTATAGCTTGCAATAAGTTTCCTACAACATTAAAAGACTCATCCTTATCTGAAGTATCTTCAAATTCATCTGCTAATGCTGTAAGTCCTCCTAAAGCCTGCGCCCAATTTCCAGAAATAACTAATTTAACTTTTGTTTCATCTGTAAAATCAATAACTAACCCTGATATTACAGTTACATTACCAATTGATTGGATTTTATTCCCAATTTTTTCAAGAGAAATTCCCCCTTGACCATCAGCCTCTAAAGCGTTACCAACTGCTTGCAATGTGTTTCCATATATATTCAGATTCTCCCTTACATTACTGCTTATAAAATAGAACGGTGTACTTCCAATAGCGGAAGTTATTGTACCTATAGCTGCTATCAATGCACCAAATATTTCTTTTAATTGGTTCTCCATTTATAACCTATCCCAACATTAAATAATTACTTTTATCCTATTTAATCACACAGCTCTCTGTTAGAAATTCAAACTGTCCCTTAACCTGTTCCTTCTTTATTATATTGTCTTATAAAAATAAACATCCTTAAAAATAACACCTATATATTGATCGTTTCTCTACATTGTTTTGTATAATACATATTACTAACACCGCTTTTTTTATGTTCCTATCTTTAAATGTATTAAACCACTCACTAGTCATTATTCTCTTCACATAAATTGCTCATTTTATGATTCGAAAAAATAAATAAATTTCCATTAAACTTTTTAACCTTTATTATATTTCCTATTAATAACCAAGCGTTGATATATATCCAATTAGAACCTCCCAATTTTCTTGAAAATTTTTTAAAAACTCAGAAGCGATAATAATTTATCTATATCACGATCTAAGCTAATCTTCCTAGCCATACATATTCTTCGCCTTCGAATCATGTCTCTATAAAATAAAAAAACAGCTATTAAACTGCTTTAAATTCATTTTATCCCCAAAAGAAATGATATATATATTCTCCCGTTACACTTTAATTGATTCCAACAATTCTAGCAAATCTCATCAAGTCCGCTCCCTGAAGAAAATACATTGTGAGCGTAACTGGCACTTGTGACCACATAAATTGATAAAACTCCTCGACTCTCCGATTTGTCGAAACAATTAAATCATTTACAGGTCCTTGATTCCATATTGAAGTTCTAACTGAAGTAAACGGAAGATCTTTCCCATTAACCACTATTCTGGCCATACTTTGAGTTATGTCCACACCAATTCCCTCCATCGTTATAAAGATCGGACCTGTTTCTACAGTCATATTTTATAAATATTCTTGGCTGTTATAAATGATTAAGGCAAATCCCTAATAAAATTTTTTATTAATTACTTTCCATTACATTTATATAAATTCTAGCCTTATACAGTTTTTATAATAAAATATGAAATATTCATGTGTTATCTTCAGTACGTTCTTTTCTTTTTATAATGTCGTGTGAGATATACCATGACTTGAAGCCCTAGCCTCCTAATCCTAGGGCTTCTCCATTGAAATAACGATTTTAATAAAACTTTTCACCTTTTAACTGGACAAGCATATATTATTGTATGGAGGCATCCACTCATAGAAATCTATCTTTCTTGTGAAAGAGCATGCTTATATGCATGTTCTTTTTCGATATTATGAAATAAAGACTTCACATACATTAGAGAAATACATACAATACTTATGATCATCTCATTATGAATCATTTAGTATCATTTTCCATACATTCCTTGGTCATGGAACGCCTTTCTCCCAAGGCGTTCTTTAATTTCCAGATAAGGGGTTTGTTAAAGAATTGAATAAAGTGAAACTCTAATCAATGGGGGGGTGTTCATCCCCCATTGATTATTAGCCCTCACCAATCGGGCTTTTACGGGCAGCCCGACCCCCACCTAACTTCTTTGCTTCTGCTGAATTTTAAGGTGGGGTCTTACTGCTCACAAATAGCGGGCTAAAATCTTTAAATCCACTGAAACCATGTTCCTTTTTCTCTCTGATTCCATCAATTATAGAAAATAGCTAAACTAATTAACGCCTTTGTTCACTGTAGTAATTTTCTTGTATAATAAAAGTTAATTAATCTAAAAGGAACTGAATTATGCGCAGATATCAATATTTTTAAACTACCTATTCTTACAACATAACGGAGGTAAAAGTATTGATTACTGAACTACACACACAACGATTATATTTAAGGCAAATGAAAGCATCTGATTCATTAAGTATGTTTAAAATATGGTCTGATCCTGATGTTACTAAATTCATGAATATAAGTAATTTCACCGATGAAAGCCAGGCAAAAGATATGATTCAATTTCTTAACGAACTCGCTCAAAATAATAAAGCTATACGTTTTACTATTATTGAAAAAGAATCTAATCACATTATCGGTTCATGTGGCTATAATTCCTTAGATTTTGAAAACTCAAAGACTGAGATTGGTTATGATATTTCAAAAAAATTTTGGGGTAAAGGATATGCCCCTGAAGCAATATCCTCTTTATTAGATTATGCTTTTACACATTTAAAACTATATCGTATTGAAGCAAAAGTTGAACCTGCAAATGTAAATTCCATAAAGGTATTAGAAAAATTAAACTTTACTTTTGAAGGGACTCTGAGAAAGAGCGAAAAATCAGCTGGAAAGCTTATCGATTTAAATATCTATTCGAAATTAATAAGCGATTAATTTTAGTCACTCTGCCCACACTCAATCAAAGTGTGGGCTTCTTTAATTGCTGTATAAAATTCAGAAGTTTGACACAATCCTGGAAAAAGCTTATAAAGAAAAGTGAGGTTCCGTTATTTTCACACTTAGAAGTCCAGTCATGTTATATACAATTTAAAATACAGTTTTATAAGTGTGAACGAACTACAAAACTAAAAAACAAATAATAAGTTTGCAACATGTTTGCAAATACGAATTTTGCATATAAATTCGTGTAATATTGAAAGGAGTTTTACTTATGAAAGAAATTAAAACAGAACAAGAATTCAAAGACATCATCGCAAGCGAGGAGCCTGTAGTTGTTAAGTTCTTTACTACATGGTGCCCAGATTGCGTACGTATGGACAACTTTATCGGAGATGTAATGGAAGAGTTCAATAAATTTGAATGGTATTCTATTAATAAAGATGAGTTTCCAAGTATCGCTGAAGAGTATCAAGTAATGGGTATTCCAAGTTTACTTGTATACCAAAATGGTGAGAAGCTAGGCCACTTACATAGTGCTAATGCAAAAACTGAAGAGCAAGTTACTGAGTTTTTAGAAGCATACTAAAATAAAAGCCCTCTGGAAAATATTTTTCAGAGGGCTTTCATCTGTTTTCACAATTATCTTTTGATGTTTTTCATCGTTTAATGAATTACACCCTGTCATTATAAGAATAGTACATATTAAGAAAAGTATTCGCTTCTTCATCCATCTACCCTCCTATCTCTTTAGTAAATAAACTCTAATTAGGTTCACACCCTGACTTTGTACTTTTCAACATATTTTTCCTTCACGAAACTTTGTTATCCCCTTCTTAAAAAGCTATAAAACGTCAACAATGTTTGTATAGACCCACACGACTTTCGTTTGATACTCTATTTATAGAAAGAAATTCCTTTAAAGAAAGGTGAGTGATTAAAATGGATACTCTTTCTCATAAAGAAGCTGATAAAGGTGCTATTGTCAGCATTATGGCCTACATATTTTTATCCTCTATGAAAATCATCATCAGTTATATTACCCTCTCTAGCGCATTACGTGCTGACGGTTTAAATAACTTAACGGATATCGGTGCTTCTTTAGCGATATTAATTGGTCTAAAAATATCTCGTAAACCTCGTGACCCAGATCATCCGTATGGGCATTCACGGGCCGAACAAATCGCATCACTTGTTGCGTCCTTCATTATGGCAACAGTCGGATTAGAAGTTGTTATTAGTGCCATTCAATCTTTCTTAAATCCGAAACAAGCAGCACCTAATGTACTCGCTGCATGGGTTGCTTTATTTTCTGCTGTCGTTATGTACTGCGTGTATTTGTATACGAAAAAAATTGCAGCACGAACAAAAAGTAAATCACTAGAAGCTGCTGCAAAAGATAATTTATCAGATGCACTCGTAAGTATCGGTACTGTAGTAGGTATTGTCGGTTCTCAGTTCCAAATGCCTATTTTAGACCCTATTGCCGCTTTAATTGTTGGTCTTATTATTTGTAAAACTGCATGGGAGATTTTCGTAGAATCTTCTCATATGCTAACAGATGGAATTGATCCTGATAAAATGGAGGAATACGCTGATGCTATTGAGCATATTGGCGGTGTGGAAAACATTGTAGATATTCGAGCACGTATGTACGGGAATCAAACGTACGTTGATATTACAATTGAAGTAGATGCTCGTATGGATGTTGGAGAAAGTCACTGTATTACCGACAACATCGAAGCTATGCTTCGCAAAAAGTTTGGAATTTACCATGCACACATTCATGTTGAGCCAATGAAAAAAGAACCTATTATGACATAGGTTCTTTTTTTATGAACGTTTTATGGAATATAACACATAAAACGAGCCAGCTACCGCCAGCTGCCCATCCTGCTAATATGTCAGATGGATAGTGCACGCCAAGATATATTCGGCTAACTGAAATAGATAATACAACAAAGCTTGCTATAAGAATAATTAGCAATTTTTTATGCAACGAAATACGATCTTCAGTAATTGTGACGTATGCAATAAATCCTAAAAAAGCCGTAGCATTCATCGTATGACCGCTCGGAAAACTATATCCAGTTGCAGTAACAAGCTGCGTAACATCAGGTCTTGCTCGTTCGTACCATAGTTTAAGCAGACTGTTTAAATAACGAGATCCGTAGTAATTAATTGTTAGAAGCAATGCACTAAGCAACTTTTTTCTAACGAGAAAATACATTACAAGAATAATGAGCAATGGGAAAAATATCCTTTTGGAACCGATAAAAGACACCCAAGTAAAATAGGTCGTCAAATAATCGTTTCGAAAGCTTTGAATAAAATGTGCGACTATATTGTCAAAATTCTCAATACAAGCGGTATGATACGAAAGTGATAATACGACAAAACAAATGAGTAACGTAAAACTTAGCAAGTATAAATGTCGATATCGTTTCACATACATAACCTCACTATGCAAAAAAATGGAGCGGTTGTTTTAGTTTTCCTCTCCATTTCTTTTTTATGCATAGTTTATTAAAAAATATAATTATTAATTTTTTGCTTCATCTCAGGGATATCTTCTCTTGTTACGGTAAAACGAATCACCTTCTCATCAAGATCAAGCGCCTCAGCGAATAATCCAGCTAAACCACGAGATTTTCTATCTACTTCCATAATAATTTCTAGTCGATCGTATGCATGTGGCAAGATTAATAATTCTAATTCATCTAATTTCCCATAATACTCTCCAGAAACTGGAATAAACTCAAATTCTTGTGCGAATGGAACTTGCTTACGTAATCGATGCGGTAATTCTTCACATTCTATATGACGTGCTTTAAACCCTAATTCATTTACACTATCTAAAACACTACTTAATAATGCATTGGGTAACACTTGAACGTAGTCGCGGTCACTTGGGTCTATACTACGTTTAATATCAAGACCTGTATGAATCCAAACCGTTTTCATACCAAGTGTAAGTGGTGCTTCAATTGGCATTGGAAAAGAAAATGGAATTTCAACTTTTTCATTCGGTTCTATAGAAAATGGTTCTGTTAAGCGTACTCGCTCTAAATCATACGTTGCTGTTACTTTTTTATCATCCACTTCTCGTACATACGACGTCGATAATGTTAAGTAAATGCTTTCAATTTGCTGGCTAACTGAACCTCCAGTTATATGAACCTTTCCAACTATTTCTTCCCCAACAATATACTCATCTTTTTCAAGAACAGTATCTACCTTTGCACTTCCAATACCAACGCTTGCTAAAAACTTTTGAAACATGGAGTCTCCATCCTTTCTAAAGCAGAAGCTACATCTTGTTTTAAATCTTGTACATTCTCATAGTACGGCGTTTTTATTTGTAACATTCGCATAAGCATTTCGCGATTATAATTTTCCAAAGTTAATTCTTCGTACCATGGTTTTTCCTGTTTTTCATTAGATTCATATCCTGCATATAATAAAAATAACGAGAAATGACCGAGTGCATAAAAGTCGCTACGAAAGTGGACTTCTCGCATCAAAGCTTGTTCACCTTCGTAAGTTGTAGCTCTCTCATCACCCTCACCTTTCCATTTAGCCAATCCAAAATCAATAATACTAATTTGATTTTCTTTCATTAATATGTTTGGAATGCGTAAATCTCGGTGAATAATGCCTTCACTATGAAACACCGATACAATTTCTAATATTTCATATAAAATCTCAAAAACTTCACGTTCTGTATATACATACCCATCTATGAAAATATAATCTTCAAAATTTTTACCAGGCATGTACTCCATCACAAAGAAGCTCTTTTTCTCCCATATGAAATGATCATACAGACTAGGAATTGCATGATGATTTAATGTTTGTAAAATCATTTTCTCTTGTTCAAATGATTTTCTACCAGACTCATATCTTTGTTTACTTTGTCTTAATTGTTTTAAGACTTTATATCTATTTACTTGTAAATCATTAACGACATATGTGACCCCATAACTGCCCATTCCAATTACTGATTCAATTTTATAACGTTCTGCAACAATTGTATTTTTCCGCAGTGGTCTATCAAATAATGCTAGTACACGACGCCATTTCATCAGCTACTTGAAAAGAAGCTACGGCTTTTACGTTTTCTTTTATAATGTTGATGTCCATAACCAGATGAACGTCGTTTATAATCGCTACTTGAATACGAGCGCCCTCTACGACGATAATCACTACTTGAATACGAACGATATTTTTTCTTTCCTAATAAAGAATCAATAATTTTTTTGAACATCCCTTCACCTCTTGAGTAAAATTTCATTTTAATTATACCAATAATTATTGACTATATTTGTGACAGGTTTGTAAAGAGTAAAAAAACGACGAGTTATGCCCGTCGTTACTTTCATTCATCCTCTTCATCAAAAACTTCATCAATCATGCATTTCTCTAATAAATACTCAAATGTAATATCTGCGAGATCTTCAATTTCTTCTCGTTTCGGGACGTACCCTCTTTCAATTAGTTGCTCATAAAAAAACTCCGCAATCTCTTCCGTATCAATCACGACTTCAATTTCCTTCATGAGCATCACTCCTTTATTTCTGTTTTATGAAAAAATCTCAAAATTATGTATATGAGATTAGAAAAATAGATTTTATTTTTTTATAGGTCATAAGCTTTGGACGAGATGCATACGATTGTAGTACAAGCTATTCAAAGGGGGAAATAATAATGGAAAATCAATATGAAGTAGGACAAACAAAAGAAGAGTTCATGCATGAAGATCAATGGGCAGACTCTCTTATAAAGTGGCTTTTTATTTTTTTAATAATTGTAGGCATACCTTATACTGCATATGTTGTTGTTCAATTTATTCTCTCTTTCTAGTTAACTATTTTTTCTCTGTCAATTTAACTAAATAATTATGAACAACATCCATTACAATTTTATATTCTTCATCTTTAAATGTATCGAACAATAATTGATAATCGTTATAAATATCAAGTAATCCATCAATGATTTCTTGACGATTCGTCTTAACACTCACTTTTTTCGAGTTGTTAATTGACTTTAACTTACCTAAATCTAATTTATTCATACCTGCTTTATCTTGTTTCAGTTTCTTCAAAATTGCATTTGCCGTTTGAGCATTGGCAAGTAACGTTAAATCTGACTCATCCGCTTCTAACCATTCACCATCCGTAATCCGTGACAATTCATAAATTGTATCTTCCCATGCGTCATTCTTATATCTCCATACTTCTGTACGAAAACCAACAATACGGAAAACATCTTTATCATATCCAGTTACTTGCACAAGATCACCAAACGTGAAATTATAATTTAATTCAATCCACTCCGTATCGCCCTTTTTCATATCTTGCTCTGTAACGTGCTGCAGCGTTTGCTCTACGTAAAATCCATCGTGATTATTGACTTCGTATACATAAACTCCATCTAAAACCTTCATATTTGTGATTTTCCCAACGGTTCCATATAGCGTAATCACGACTATGTCCCCTACGTTGTATTTAGGTTGTTTTTTTCTTGCCATCTCTATCTCTCCTTTTTTTGACGTCGTGATTTTGATATCAGTATATGCAACCTACATAAAAACGCTTATCACAGAAGCTTATATTCATAAATTTTTTCAATAAAAATTATAATCTTATAAAATTTACGTTACACTCAAAAAAAAGCTAGTAACTAGACTAGCTTCAAATCAACAAATTTCATATAAAAAAACATACAGAATACTTCACTTTAAACAAAGTAATGTATTCTGTATGTTTTCAAATAGTTTTTATCTATCTTGTATGTATAAATCCCAGGCTTCATCAAATATAGACATACTTTCTAGCATTCCGCTCAACTCTAAGTATGAACTAATTTCATCATAGTCTTCAGATTGCTTCGGAAAACTTAAATCATCATACATCGCCTCTGCTAAATCTGAAATTTCATTTCTAAATAAAGCTGCACGATGCTTCATCATATAATGGTAAAATGTCTTTTTCAAAAATATTCCCTACCTTTCTAACTTGGGTACATTATACAAGGCAAAAAAGAAAAAAACCAGCATAAAAGCTGGTTAAAAGTCGAAGTAATTTCTTTTTAATAGACGTGGTCTTCCCATTAATTCTTCATATGTTAGTTGTTTTGGTAAATCTTTCGTATAAATTAAAAATAACTGATCTTCAATTTCTTTTACTGTATGGTCTGATTGATAGTCCATCCCGCACGAGGAACAAGAAATACATGGTGTCTTTTGGATTTCAATGGCTTTCGTACCATCTGGTAATTCCCAATATACAGTATTCAAGCTTTCTTTCGCTTCTGTACTGTCACACCACATACAATTCATACTGCATCACCCTCAGTTTTTTTGTCGTTTTCTTCTAATTTAGCCATTTGTGCTTGATATTTTTTATCTTTTAATTGATCACGCTTATCACGTTTATCTTTTAAAGATGCATGAGTATCATTATCTTCGTAGTCTTTACGACGGTTCATACGCTGTAAGTCGTCTGGAACGAGGTTAAATTTCTTATCGCTCATAAGACCTGCGATACCAACATCTGAACGTTTTTCTTCGTAGTTCGGATAAATCTCTTTAAAGTATCCTTCCGCTCTTCCTGGAATATAGCTCTCTGGCTCTGGATACGTCGTAATAACACCTTCAAAGTTACGAAGTACAACTTTATCTGCACTTTGTGAGATTAAATAGTTTGGTTGAAGTGCAATTTTACCGCCTCCACCTGGCGCATCAACAACGAATGTCGGAACTGCATAACCAGATGTGTGTCCACGTAAACCTTCAATAATTTCAAGACCTTTAGATACTGGTGCACGGAAGTGACCGATACCTTCAGATAAGTCACATTGATAAATGTAGTATGGACGTACACGGATTTTTACTAAGTCATGCATAAGTTTTTTCATAATTGGAACGCTGTCGTTAATACCAGCTAAAATTACTGCTTGGTTTCCGACTGGAACACCAGCATTCGCTAACATTTCACATGCCTTTTTCGATTCTTCAGTAATTTCAATAGATGTATTGAAATGTGTATTTAACCATACTGGATGGTATTTTTTAATAATGTTACATAAATTTTCTGTAATACGTTGTGGGAATACTACTGGTGCTCTCGTTCCGATACGAATAATCTCAACATGCGGAATCTCTCGTAAATTTTTCAATACATATTCTAAAATTTTATCGTTAATTAGAAGTCCATCACCACCGGAGATTAATACATCTCGTACTTGTGGTGTTTCACTAATATAAGCAATCGCATCATCTAATTGTTTCTTCGGTACACCCATTCCAATTTGTCCACTAAAACGACGGCGTGTACAGTAACGACAATACATAGAACATTGATTTGTTACTAAGAATAGTACACGGTCCGGATAACGATGTGTTAGCCCTGGAACTGGTGAATCTTCATCTTCGTGAAGCGGATCTTCTAAATCATATTTTGTTTTATATAACTCTTCCGAAATCGGTACTGATTGCATCCGAATCGGACAGCGTGGATCATCAGGATTCATTAGCCAAGCATAGTACGGTGTAATGTTTAACGGGATCGTTTTCGTTGAAATTTTAACGCCCTCTTCTTCTTCAGGTGTTAAGTTAATTACTTTTCTTAAGTCATCTAACGTTTTGATCGTATTCGTTAATTGCCAAACCCAATCATTCCATTGCTCTTCAGTAACATCTTTCCATAATTCGATATCCTTCCAGTGACGATTTGGTTTGTATACATCATGTAACATTGCTATTCCCCCTTTTTATACGCTCACCCTTTATATAAGCAATAGTTATGCCAACTTTACATTGTTGATAAGTAAATGTGCGGAGAACCCTATTATATAAGCGAAAAAATATTTTTAAGCGTTGTATGAAATCAATACTTAACATTATATTCATTACTTTATATATATGTAAACGCTCTTTTATTCGTGCAAACACACAAAAACCGCCGATTATTCGGCGGTTTTGTCGTACTTGCTCAGTTTATATTGAAGCGTTTGACGAGGGATACCTAACATTTTTGCGGCTTGTAATATATTCCCTTCCGTTTCAATCAACGCTTGATCTATTAATTCTTTTTCTGTTTGATGAAGTGCTTCTCTAAGTGGCATTATACCCTTCTTCTTCGAAAACTTCTCTTTCCGAAATGTACGTGGTAAACAATTGGCTGTTAATGTATTCCCTTCTGCAATAATAACAGCATGTTCAATCGTATGTTTTAACTCCCGGACATTTCCAGGCCACTGATAAGCTTGCAGTCTATCTTTCGCTTCCTCATCAATTTGAAGTACACCTTTTTTATAACTTTTATTATATTCTTCCAAAAAATAAGATGCTAATAATAGTACATCCTCAGTTCTTTCACGAAGTGGTGGGATATATAATGAAAATACGTTTAAGCGATAATATAAATCAGTGCGAATTTTATTCTCTCGTAAACATATTTCTGGAGGCTGGTTCATTGCGGTAATAACGCGAACATCTACTTTTCTCGTCTTATTATCACCAATTCTTCTAATGACTCCATCTTCTAACACTCGTAACATTTTTGCCTGCAAATCAAGAGGCATTGAATTCAGTTCATCTAAAAATAATGTACCACCATCAACAAGTTCAAATAGCCCAGCTCTTTCAATCGCTCCTGTATAGCTTCCTTTTGTCGTTCCAAACAATAAACTTTCTAATAACGACTCTGGTAAAGCTGCACAGTTTTGTGCAATAAATGGCTTGTTTTTTCTTTTAGAAGCTTCATGAATTGCTTGTACGAACAGTTCTTTTCCTGTTCCTGTTTCACCATATATTAAAACATTTGCGTCTGTTGGTGCTACTTTTTGTGCTAGCTCTTTCGTCTGTTTAAACCGCGTATCATTTGTCACTATCGTCTCAAATGCAGCATGCTTTTTAATCAATTTTTTTCTAGATGACCGTTTTATTTTCGACTGTAAATCAACAATTGTGTCAGTAAGTTTTTGAATTGTAGAGTAATCCTTTGCAATTTCAACAGCCCCGGCAATATTCCCATCTATAAAAATAGGTAACGTCGTATTTACTGTACAAACATCTTCACCATTTAAATTTTGATAATGCTGTACTTGATGTACGATAGGTTTTTTTGTATCTAATACTTTCATCAATGTACTCGTTTCCCTTGATAAAGACGGGAACACTTCTAACAAATGCTTCCCTAACACTTTTTCAATCTTGGATCCATCGTGTTTTGCAGCTACAGAGTTATAAAATATTGTAATTCCATTTTCATCTACAGCGTGTATAGCCTCATCAATACTGCCCAAAATCGCTTCAATGACTTCTTGTGTCGAAACTGCTAGCAATGTCATCCCCCCTTTTGCCGAAAATCCAGCAATTACATGCCGAATTTTCGGCATACCTATGTGCGATTGTAAGCATGACGATTCCGTTCTATAATTTTGATCAATTTTATATTTTAATTAGTACGGCTTGTTCGAACACCCAGCTCCACCTAACTATTTTGCTTTACAGCCGAATTTTGAGGTGGAATTTTTACTGCTTTCGAATAGCTAGATAAATCTTTCACCCATATATTCATATCTTCCAACTTATCGAAAATGTAGCAATTATTCGCCAGTCTTCCTGTATACGTATAGCCTAATTGATGAAATGCAGCATTCATTCCGAAAGAAAGCGATCGAGCAATTGTATAGGAACAGAAAATAGATTTTTCTCGGAGCTCTTCCTCTAATTTAATTAGTAAACTTTTCATAAATCCATGTTTACGATATTCAGGTAAAGTAGCACAATTTGTTAATTCTGCATTCCCTTCTTTTATATTCATTTCTGCAGATGCTGTACTAATAATTTCCCCCTCAAATTCATACACGTAGTAAATTGTATCGTCTTCTTTCATCGTCTGTAATACATAACTCGCTTCATTTAAAGGTGTCGGATACACTTCAAATACTTTTCCGAATACAGTTGCTAATTCTTCTGCATCTTCTTCAGTCGCTTTTCTCAGCAGAAATTTCTCTGGAACTACTTTTTCTTTTATTTCTTTTCCTTTTACACCGCTTAATATAGTATCTTCCTCAGTCCAATGCATACTATTTCGTCTTTCATCATTATTATATTTCACAAAAAAGTATGCATCGTGTCCTTGAAAATAATGAGGTATCGTTGCTTCCAACAAAAAACCGAAAGAGAGCCATGTTGAAACATGCTCTCCCTTTCCTTTAATAATACATTTAGTGAAAGAATGTTTCTCTGCTAGTTCGTCAATTGTCTGTATAATACTTTCAACATTTCCTGTATAGTGGTCTACTCGGATACGTTTATTAAAATAATCTAAAACGCCTTCTACTGTATAACAATTCGTCTGTTCTCTAAAAGATTCATAGTATTTCATTTTTTCACCTCACACCAATCTAGTAATGTACATGCAATAATTTTTGCGGCAGCTATCATTTTATCAACTTCTATATACTCGTTTGGATAGTGTGCTACTTTTGTCTCTCCTGGACCAAATACTATAGTTGGTACACCTGAGATTTGTGTAAATAAACCTCCATCAGTCCCCCAAGGAGATGCTTCAATAATTGGTTCGTTCCCTTCGATTTCAACAAAGTTATGATGAAGTGCGGTAATAAGTTCATGATTTTCTTCTAATTCACCAGGAACCCATCTCGCTCCAAACCATTCTACTTCTACTGGATTTTCAACAAACCAATTGTCCACATCATTTAATTCAGCAATCCAATTCTCAAATTCTTCTTTTGCCGCCTCTATAGTCTCATTCGGCGCAACACCGCATCTTCCTTCTAAAATTAATTCATCGGGAACAGAACTTGGCCAACTCCCTCCTTCAATTTTCCCAATGTTAATTGGAATTGGAATCGGAATTCCTTTAAATAACGGATCTGTGATTCGACTATTTCTTTTCTCCTCTAGCTTTCTTACATGTTCTATAACAAACATACTTTTTTCAATTGCACTAACCCCTTCATAACGCGTTCCACCGTGTGCTGCTTTCCCTTTTACACGTAGACGAAACCACATGGAACCTTGTTGTTTCGGAAAAAACTTCATATTAGTAGGTTCTGGAATAATGACACCATCTGCCTTATATCCTCGTAATATAGTTGCTAATGTCCCTGCTCCGCCACTTTCCTCTTCTATTACACTTTGAAAATAGATGTCTCCTTTTAATTCAATGCTAGATTCAATAATCGCTTCCATCGCAAGCATGAGTGCGACATTTCCGCCTTTCATATCCGTCGTTCCACGGCCATATATACGATTTCCTATTCTCTCACCACTATAAGGATGATGTTCCCACTGATTCACATCCCCTTCCGGAACTACATCAATATGCCCATTTAATATCATAGATTTCCCGTCGCCACTTCCTTTTAAAGTTGCTACAATATTTGGGCTATCTGAAAAACTTGTACGGGGTGATACAAAATAAGGATGACCTTTCATTTTAGAAAAAGAAGGCTCCCAAATATCGAGGTCTAAACCTAATTCACGTAATTTTTCAATCACAATCGCCTGCGCACCGCTTTCATCACCAGATACGCTCTTTTCTTGAATTAATCGCTTTAAAAATTTTACACTTTCTTCTTCATGACTCTCAATATAATCACAAACTTGCTTTTTTAATTGCTCCACATATTACATCTCCCTTCATTCAATTACTAGTAAGTTAGAACTAATTTGAAAATCAGCTTCTGTATGTCGTTTTACATCTTCTACTGTGTATGGGCTCATTAATTCTTGTAATATAAGTCCACTCGGAGTTACCTCCATGACCGCCATATCAGTAATAATTAAATCTACACATTTCTTTGAAGTTAATGGCAATGTACACTCTGAAACAATTTTTGCATTTCCATACTTATCAACATGATTCATCACAACAACGACCCGCTTCGCTTTTTGTGCTAAATCCATTGCTCCACCAATGCCTGGAACACGTTTTCCAGGTACAATCCAGTTTGCTAAATCACCATTTTCACTTACCTGTAATGAACCAAGAATCGTTATATCTAGCAAACCTTTTCGAATCATACCAAACGCTGTACAGCTATCGAAATAACTCGCTCCTGTTATAAGAGAAGTTGGTAAACCTGCTGCGTTACACAAATTTTCATCTTCATTCCCTTTACTTGGTGTTGGTCCCATTCCGACGATTCCATTTTCCGCATGAAACATAACATTTATATCGTCAGACAAATGATTTGGTACAAGCGATGGTATGCCAATACCTAAATTTACAATCATGCCATTTTGTATTTCTTTCGCCGCTCGCCTAGCAATCTTATCTCTCACTTCTACGCCCATACCCATTTCCAGTTCACTCCTTCCGACGGTACAATATAATTTACGAAAACACCTGGAACGACGATTTCCTCTGGATCTAAACTTCCTAGCGGGACTATTTCTTCTGCTTCTACAATTGTTATATCCCCAGCCATTGCTACGTGAGGATTCATATTTCGTGCACTTTTGTCAAAAACAAGGTTACCAAACGGATCTGACTTTTTCGCATATACAATTGAAACTTCAGCAGTTAATGCTGTTTCAACTAAATATGTCTTACCATTCATTTCAACTGTTCGTTTTCCCTCTTCCACAATCGTATCAACACCTACATCAACTAAAACACCACCAAGACCAACACCACCAGCACGAATGCGCTCTGCTAATGTTCCCTGCGGAGAAAACTCAATTTGTAATCTTCCCTCGTTTAGTTGCCTTCCTGCATTTGGGTTGGAGCCAATGTGAGAAGTAATTAGTGATTTAACTCTTTCATTTGTAACAAGACGACCGATACCTACATCAGGAAATCCAGTGTCATTTCCAACCAAATTTAAATTTGTAACGCCTTTTTCTAAAATTGCCTGTATTAAAGATGGAGGGGATCCAATCCCTCCAAATCCCCCAAACATTAATGTCATATCATCATGGAACAAAGAAATTACTTCCTCAATTTCTTTTAATTTACCGAATGTATTTGTAATAGTTGTCATGCGATACTATGCCCTCCTTTTTGAATCATCTCTTCCACACTTTTAGAGAAAATTGAAAGTAATTCATCTAACTCGGAATATGTAGTTGTCATTGGCGGTGCTACTAGCAGTGCACTATCTTCTTTTCCTGCTTGCCCTGAAACTGCTTGGTATAAAAGCAGGCCATTTTTAGCTGCAACCGAAATAAGCTCCGACGCTTTTGTAAACGGTTGCAATTCTACTCCAATTAGCAACCCTTTTCCGCGCACATCAGCAATGATTGTCGATTGTTGTTGAACTTTCTGTAAGCCTTTTATTAAATATTCTCCCTTTTCTGCTGTTTTTTCAGGGAGATTATGTTTCTCCATATATTCAATAACAGCTAAAGCCGTTGCTGCAGACAATGGATTTGCACTTAACGTATGACCGCTCATTACTGAACGTGATCCACGTAATATTGGTTCTATAACACGATCACTTACAACTGTCGCTGCCATCGGTGTATATCCCGCTCCTAGCCCTTTACCAAGTGTCATAATATCAGGTTCTACACCCCAATGCTCCATCGCAAACCATGCTCCCGTACGACCAAGCCCAGTCATTACTTCATCCGCAATAAATAAAATATCGTAATGGTTGCAAATATCTTTAATGACTTTATAATAGTCTTTTGGCGGAACAACCGCGCCTCCAGCTGCTCCGATAATCGGCTCAGCAATAAAAGCAGCAATATGCTCTGCACCAATTCTTTCAATTGATCTTTCTAATTCAGTCGCACATGCCAGCTGACAAGTTGGATATACCTTTTGAACAGGACACCTGAAACAATATGGAGCTGGTATAGTCGGATAATCTTCCAAAATAGATACGAAACGTTGTCTACGTAGTGGGTGACCAGACATCGATAACGCACCCATCGTAATACCGTGATAACTCATCCATCTCGATAAAATTTTATGCTTACCTTGAATACCTCGCTCTTGAAAATGCTGAATTGCAATTTTCATAGCTGTTTCATTTGCTTCCGTACCACTATTTACAAAGAAACTCCAGTTCAAATCTCCTACACTTAAATCACTTAACTTCTTCGCTAATTTTTCAGCTGGTTCACTCGTAAACTGTGATCTATAAACAAAAGCAATCTCCTCAGCTTGCTTTTTAATAACGTCTGCAATCTCCTTTACGCCATGCCCAATACCTGCCGTAATTGCTCCTGACGAACCATCAAAATATTTATTACCATTTTGATCATACAAATAAACACCTTTTCCATGTGAAATCATTGGATACGGCTGACCAACAAGTGGTTTAATTAAGTAATCGCGCATAGCGCTCCCCCATTTCTCCAATTTGTATATATATATGAAGAAAATTGACGTTTCTTTCATAAAAAAGAATCCTCTGCAAAAGCAGTGAATTTATCAAAAAACTATTATAAAATATACAAATGAGTGCTTAAAAATACCTATAAAACAGAAAATTCAGAACTTGAAATGAAGACCAACCCTTTTCTATACGCCCAAGTAACCCTCCCTTTTATATGAAATGACTACATCACCAAATGTTTTTATAGCATAATGCCAGCTGCCCTCAAATGCCGACATTCTGTACACTTCGACGGAACTCCCGTTAAACTCCTTCCTATTATCCTACTTTAAATTGCATATTTTAAAACAAATTTCGACAACGCTACACCTTTCTAATCAGTTCAGATTCATATTTAATATGTAAATTTTTCATTTTTAAACTATAAAAAAAGAACCGATTAACCACATTAATCAGTTCGTCATGACGCTCTCTTATGGGTTAATACTGTCAATTGCTAAAATAAATAGAAAAATCAAGTTTACAAATTCATCCTACAGCCTATAACACAAAACCTTTTCATAACTTCATTCACAATTACTATCAGGATATCCCTATCCCGAAGTGGCACCCCTTTCCTCAGATTCAAACTACCTTTCCTTTATAATTTATGTAGGACAATTATCACTTTGTATGTGTATTTGCCTATAATTAAAAAAAACCCTAGTTTTCTAGCGATTGCTGGACATGTATTCAATATGTTATTGGAATGCACTTTCAATTTGGCATTTATTTTACTTTCGTGCAATCATATGTACTGCTTTACTCTGCAAAATACTCGTAAGCACAAGCACCTCTTTATGACAACATATTTGTTGTAAATTTTTAATTTTCCCCTTTATAAAATCATTTTTTCGCATAACCGCTTTCTTGCTTCGCATATAATTTTAATGATGACAAAGGAGGAATGTTCATGTCTCAATCTGAAATTGAAAAATATGGACAAGAAGTTACGCAATACGAACAGCTCGCACGTTACTATCAGTTTCGTAATCCTAAAAAATATATAGAATTATATATGAAATATTGCGATGCACTTTCAAAACTTGTACAGGCGCATGAAACAAGGGATTCACAAGAAGCTACTTTACCGTCACATATAAGAATTTTTCATGCCGATCCAAATATACCGGCGGTTGACATTTTAGTAAACGGACAAAAAGTTATTAAAAATATTTCATTTAAGCAATTCAGCCCTTATTTATCATTAGTACAAGGTAAATACCGTATAGATATTGTCCCTGTCGGAAATGAAACTCCAATCTTTTCAGCATTGGTACCAATAATGGGAAATCATACTTATACTCTTGCTGCAATAAATAGTGATAATCACCTACAATTACAACCTATACTTGATAATACACATTTACCAGCTGGTCAAGCCAAAATACGCTTTGCACATTTCTCTCCAGATACCCCTGTTGTAAATGTCGATTTAAAAGATGGAGATCATTTATTTGAAAATGTAATCTTTAAACAGATAACAGATTTTTTGCAAGTTAGCCCCGGTACAGCGGATATTGAAATTTCACTCGCAGATAATAAAAACGTTTTATTGACTATACCGAAATTCAATGTTGAACCAAATGTTATTTATACAATTTCAATAGTAGGTTATTCAACTAAAGATCCTAAATTAGAAGCCGTTATACTCACAAATTAAAACAGTCTACACCATTCATTTGGTGTAGACTGTTTATTTTTGAAATGCAATTTGAAATTCTGTCCAATCGTTATCTGATCGACACATAATGGACCCATTATGTTTTTCCACAATTTGTTTACATACAAATAAGCCAATACCAGTTCCTAACTTTTTAGTAGTTACAAACGGTTCAAAAATCGTTTCTACATTTTCAGCAGGAATCATTGGTCCATTATTTTTTATCACAATTCGAATAGCTTGATCTTCTTCAAATACATCAATGATAATTTTTCGTTCTTCTTTCATTGATTCAAGAGCATCAATTGAATTCATTAATATGTTTAAAAATACTTGTCTCACTTCACTTCGATAACCAACAAGCGGAATTGGATACGGTAAATTCTTTTCAATTGAAACATTCGCATTGACCAAACTCGGATATAAGAATTGTATAATGTCTTGAAACAAGTCATTAAGCCAAAACCGTTCCGATTCATTCCACATTTCTTTTTTCGATACGAGTAAAAATTGCGAAATACGAAAATTTAATTGATCTAATTCATGCGAAATAATATCTAAATACGATAAACTCGGATGATCTGCCTTTAATAGTTTGACAAATCCCATAATGGAAGTAAGCGGATTACGAAATTCATGTACAAAACTAGCTGACATTTGCCCTAAAATCGTCAGCCTTTCTTTATGTGTTTCATTAATATATTGCTGTTTTTCCTCTAAATTCTTCGATATAATTTCCGAGTATTTTAAAACGGTATAATAAATTAATTTGTCAAAACAAGTATGTATTTTTGCCATAATTGGTTTCAATTCACGAGCGCTAACATCTAATTCACACATCGCTTCGAAAAGTTCATTTCTTCCCACGTTTGCGTTATAAACAAAATCTCCAATATTCGCATCTGCTCCAGCACGTTCAATAGCAATTTTCTCGCATAACGGTTGAAGATAATTTA
The DNA here is from genome assembly GCF_008368965.1 of Bacillus sp. AY2-1. Taxonomy (NCBI): domain Bacteria; kingdom Bacillati; phylum Bacillota; class Bacilli; order Caryophanales; family Bacillaceae; genus Bacillus; species Bacillus sp. AY2-1. Next base: position 23,858 of record NZ_QPEL01000013.1, read on the forward strand.
TATCTTTATCTTCCATAGTAAGTTCGATAATCAACTCTAGTAAATCCTCTCCATTTTGAACTACTTCTAGTTTAAATGGATCTTTTTCGGAAATTATCATTTTGTTTTTCCAGTTCTCTACGAATTGGTGCCTATTGTTTTTCAAGTGTGAACAAAATATTTCTTTAATATCCTTATCGATTGGAAAAACCTCCATTCCCTCCATTTCCATACGACGAATACCCTTTATATTTTGAATATTAACACAAAAAAGATGATTCGTTAATAGATTTTTGTCACATTTTGTTAATTTCTGTTGATAAAATTATTTTTTTCTTTCTTATTTAACTAATTGTATGCAAATACCCTTTTTCCTTCACACATTTTCATTATTTCCGTAGTCAACACGACTTTTTTTTGCATCATTTTTAATTCTTGCGTACAATAGAAAATGAAAGGTGTGAAAAATATGGTAAATAAAAATGTGGAAGATTATCTCCAAGAAGGCATTTACGGCCAAAAGCAAAACAAACCAGAAGAACGTAATATGTATTTAACTACATTACGTGAGCGTGTAGAAATCGCTTTAACGATCGGTCAAGTAATGCAAAGTAATGTATACTCTGAAGTGGCGGGTAGCATGCGCTCTTCTCAATCATTACAACTCCTCCTAAATGGTGGCATTGCTTACCCACATTTATCAAAATACATTAAATTAGCAAACGAAAAAAATGTTCCTTTTACAATTGTTCAAAATAAAGATACAAAAACACCAATCGGTTTAGTATTAACTCATGCTACTGCTGTAGATAAAGAACAAATTTATGTAGAAGATACTATTTTCAAACAAGAAATGAAGTAAAAGTTACACTTAATTAAATAGTTACTAGAAGCGTAAAAAACGAGTATGGAATCGTAAACATTTCCTACTCGTTTTTTAGCGCAAAGTTTAAGTTTTTCTACTTTATTTTTTAATACATACTAATTTCATTTCTGTCATTTCTTCTATTGCATATTTAATTCCTTCGCGCCCCGTGCCACTTTCTTTCACACCACCATAAGGCATATGATCTACTCTGAACGTTGGAATATCATTAATCATGACACCACCAACCTCTAACTCATCGATTGCACGCATTGCTTTAAATAAATTATTTGTAAATACTCCTGCCTGTAAGCCGTAACGCGAATTATTTACTTGCTCAATCGCTTCATCAAATTCTTTAAATGTATTTACTGTCATGAGTGGACCGAATACTTCTTGGCACTGCACAGATACATGATTTGGAACATTTGTTAATACAGTCGGTTCAAAAATTCTTGCATCCCGCTTCTTACCACCGTGTAAAATAGTTGCTCCTTCCTTGATTGCTTCTTGAACCCACATATCAATTCGCTCTACATCTTTTTTTGAAATTAAAGCTGATACATCCGTTTCTTCAAGCAGTGGATCACCAACAACTACTGATTCCATCGCTTTCTTTAGCTTCGAAAGAAATTCATGCATTTTCGTTTCATGTACAAAAACACGTTGTACGGAAATACAAACTTGCCCATTATTAACAAATGCTCCCCATTTTACACGTTCAATGATTTCATCTGTTAACTCTACATCTTCATCAATTATAACAGCAGCATTTGATCCTAGTTCTAACGTAACTCGTTTTAACCCAGCCTTTTGTTTTATTCCGATTCCAACTTTTGGACTTCCGGTAAAAGTAATAGAAGCAACATAATCATTTTTAACGATTGCCTCACCCACCGTGGAGCCAGGACCAGAAATGATATTTAAAGCTCCATTTGGCAATCCTGCCTCTTCAAATAACTCAACTAATGCATAAGATGATAATGGCGTTTGATCAGCTGGCTTTAACACAACTGTATTTCCGGCAGCAATTGCAGGTCCAACTTTATGCGCAACTAAATTTAATGGGAAATTAAATGGTGTAATAGCCCCTATTACACCAATCGGCTTTCGGATTGTATATGCAATACGCCCATCCGCACCAGGTGCGGCGTCTAATGGCAATGTCTCACCATATATACGCTTCGCTTCTTCAGCTGCAAATTTGTATGTTTGAACAGTACGATCCACTTCTCCCCTAGCAGCACGTATTGGTTTTGCAGCTTCTTTTGCAATAATCTCTGCAAATTCTTCTCTTCTTTCATCCATTTTTTGTGCAACCTTCTCTAAAATAATCGCACGATCATATGCGGATAATTTATTCATTTTTGTCATTGCATTTTTTGCAGCAATAACAGCCTCTTTTACATCTTCTTCCGTTCCTTGTGCAATTTCTGCTAATATTTCTTCAGAATATGGTGCGTATAATGGTTTATACGTGTTTACAGATTTCCAATCTCCATTTATATATAAATGCTTTTTCATACTTCTTCTCCTTCCAAATATATGTATACAACAATAATTCACCTAGTGAAAGGTCTGGCTTATGTCATTGTATCATAGCCCCTATCCCTCAAAAAACATTATGCTCAAAAAAACTCTGCTATTTAGCAGAGTTTACGAGCTAATTTGCTCTTGTAATGAAATTTGTTTTTCATCTTCTAAAATAACAATCGATTCTACTATCTTTGTAACTTCCAATCTTTTTATATAGTGTCCATCTAATTCTTTCACACAAAACTTATAATTTTCAATTTCAATGGAATCCTCTTCAGCAATCTCTATATTCTTCGTTAAAATCCAACCACCAATTGTATCAACACCATCATCATCAATCCCTAAACCAAATAACGTATTCACTTCACTAACAAGTACTTTTCCCTCTAGTATCGTCTTCGTTTCACTAACTTGTTGAATTTCTGGCTGCTCATCCGTATCAAACTCATCCTGAATATCTCCAACAATTTCTTCCAGAATATCTTCAACAGTAACAAGTCCAGATGTCCCACCATATTCATCTATCAATATAGCAATATGTGTTCTTTCTTTTTGCATTTTTAAAAACAAATCATGAATTGGGATAGAATCGATAACTAAAATAATTGGTCTCATATATTGCTCTACTGTCTTTTTATTAACAGCTTTATGTTGTACAAACTCAGTAAAAATATCTTTAAAATTCACAAAACCTATTACGTGGTCTTTATCGCCATCAACAACTGGATACCTTGTATATTTTTCACGAGACATTTTTTGCAAAGCTTCTTCAGCAGGCATTTCTTTACTTATAATATTCATTTCGGTTCGAGGTACCATTATTTCTTTTGCAATCCGATCATCAAATTCAAAAATTTTATTTACATATTTATATTCAGATTGATTAATTTCACCATTTTTATAACTCTCTGAAACTAACAACCGTAATTCTTCTTCTGAATGAACCTCATCATGCCCCTTCGGCGGTTTCAACCCTAGCAACTTCGTAATGATTCGAGCTGAACCATTTAATATCCAAATAAATGGGAATGCAATACGATAAAAGAAAATTAACGGCTTAGAAACAAGCAAACTTACTTGTTCAGATTTTTGAATTGCAAATGTTTTTGGGGCCAATTCCCCTATTACAACATGTAAAAAAGTAATTAAAAAAAATACTAAAATTACAGCAAAAATGTCTGCTAGTTGAGTAGAGATATTCCAATTTGCAAAAAGCGTATCAAACATTTGCTTTAACGCAGGTTTACCAAACCACCCAATTCCTAAAGCTGTAACAGTAATTCCTAGCTGACAAGCAGATAAATATTCGTCTAAGTTTGTAATGACTGTTTTGACCGATGTTGCACGATTATTTCCTTCTGCAATTAAATAGTCAATTCGTGAACTTCTCACTTTAACAATTGCAAATTCTGCTGCAACGAAAAATGCCGTTAAGGCAATTAAAACAATCACTATACTTATACTATATATGTCCAAATACTTTTCCTTACTTACATTGTAAGCAAGGAAGCCACCTCCTACTTAATTATATTCAAGTGAAGTAAGCATTCTAATACTCTAACAAAATTCTACATTAGCAACCACCTTTTTATATATTATATGCATACATAAAAAAGATATTTATCATTATGATAATCTAATTCATTTACACTAGTCAAATTATTCTAAATGTTACGATAAAACATTTTTATTTAAACGAACTATTCTTCTCAACTCAATTTCGTGAAAAAACACTTTCTTTGCCGATTCCACACTTCTTTTGTCGCACTAGAAGGGAACTTACTTCATAGCTCGAAATCATTCAACAGGATATATATAGGAGGGATTATTTTGGAATATAAAACACCATTTATCGCAAAAAAATTAGGTGTTAGCCCAAAGGCTGTTGTCCGGATCGCGCAACAATTAAATCTTACGATAGAAAAAAACAAATATGGCCACTTTATTTTCACACAAGATGATGTCGATCAAATGTTAGAACACCATCTATTTCAAATAGAGCAGTCTCAAAATCCTCAACCTACTCAAAAGGCTTCCTCAAATGAGGTTGAAGAATTAAAAACTCAAGTCAATACAATTGTTCAAAACATATCATCGAATGATTTTGAGCAATTAGCTAATCAATTAAACACTATTACAAGAAGGCTCGATCGAATGGAAGAACAAATGCAAGATAAGGCAAATGATGTCGTCACGTACCAACTTTTACAACACCGTCGTGAAATGGAGGAAATGTTAGAGCGAATTCAAAAGTTAGAAGCTGCGCTAACGAAAGAAGAACCCATTTATATTACTCCTGATTCAAAACCAACATACGAACGAGAAAAGAAACCGAAGCGCCGCAAAATGATTTTTAGTATATTTGGATTATAATTTTTAGACCCTTATTAAAATAATAAGGGTCTTTTTTAATGAAGAGTTATATCTTATAAAAATATTATTCTCTTTATTATACATATTCACTTCGTTTTATTTCGTTAACATAATATTTTTACTGTATTCTGCAATTAATGCCTGTGCATGAGCATTCCCTTGAATCACATCACGAAATTCTTTTAAAGAATACAAATGCGTAACCCCTTTTCGAGCATGAATTCTTACTGGTACACCTTGTAAAGTATCATGAAACTGAAATGGATTATCTATCGGTTCAATTGGAAAACCGAGTGTAAGTAAATACATATACATTCTTTTTGTCACTGCTGCAATGTACCATTCAGCTTTTGTTTCTAACGCATGTATAAATAAAATAGCTGTTAACCTTTTGAAATGTCCTCTCCCACGAGATGTTTTCGAAATACTTAACTTGCCTATTTCATACACATTCTTCAAATCTTTTACTAAATCATTTTTAGAAAACGGATAGAAAAACTCAGAATTTGATTGTTCAGGTACCGTATACTTAATACATTCTACTGTACCAATAGGATGTTCATCTTCTATTAATAAAAATCGTGATGGATTTAAATTACGTTCTACAAACATTAAGTTTCTTTCTTCACAAAAATCTCCCCATAGTTGCTCGAACCCAAAATGTTCTTCCTTTGTTTGAACACGCTGGAACATATTTAACCGCCTTTCCCATCGCCGCTCTGTTTTTGATAACGCTTTCACTATCTATCATATAAGAACAAATCTTCGTATGCAACTAAAAATATTTATGACTTATTATATTCTGCAAAGTGAATTAGATTCCAATTTAATCGACTTTTATCCCGCGCTCACATTCCTTTTAATAACACATTCGTATCACTTTTCAAACCTAAATTACATTATGTTTCTTTCCATACAGCATATAATTCTTCTTAATCTAAAAAAATCCTTTATGAAAAAGGATTTCTTTTACTTCTGAATGCTTTTTAACCATTTTTCAAAAATTTGTACCATCCCATGTTTTCCAGCTAATTTCTCTTCCCCTTGTTTCGTCTTATATGGATATAACTGCAAGAAAACACCGCATCCAGACTCAATTTTTTTACTATGCATATGGCTTCCTGGATATACACAAATGACTTCATAAATTGACCTTCGATAATAGACTCGCTTTCCATCCTGTTCTTCTACATACTTTATAGACCAGTACTTATACATTTGCTCAGTTGCTTTTGTATTTCCGACATGCTGAAAAATATTGTACATTGGACTGTATTTCACTTCAATAATAATAGAAGATTTATATACGTAGTTCCCATCTTCTTTTACATAACAGTCTAAGCGAATATCTGGCTTCTTCGTATCCTCACCATTGTAAAAATTACTACCTTTACTTAATGCAATAAGAGGATGTGTTTCAATTAAATCATTAAATGCGACATGCACCTTTATATCATCTCGTTCTAAAACTACTGTCGTTCCATCTTGTAATCCATCTACATAAAAATGTTCTTGTATTTGTTCACGAATTGAGTTTCTAGCCTCAAAACCAATTTGCTCTAAAATTGAAATAACGATAAAAAAAGCGTAATATTCATACACTAAAAACGTTGGCTTATAAACAAATAATAACGATGGAGATTGATCCGTATATTGCGGGAGTACTTCTAAATGATGTAGTAATTGTTGATGTGGTATCGGTAAATCATGTAAGTTCATGTTACTTGTTTCAGTAACTTCCCTCCAAAACGAAGAGTGCATTAACATTTGAAAGTATTGTACATTTTCATGCACGATATGCGCCAATATTTTATATTCTTGTATTTTCATTGAGCTCTTTCGTAAATCGGCTTCTTTTAGTAAATGTATATTTTTATATTTTTGCTTCTCTCTATCGGTTACCGATCCATTTCGCTCAATTGTTTGTATAATCGTTTTTACGGCTTGAAACTCTTCTGATTTTTTCTTTTTTTCTCTTTCTAAGATTTCAATTGTTTGACGTAAAAAACTTTTAGCTTCAATTAAATAATAATAAAATTGCATCGCTTTATATTTAAGAAATGCATTTTCCTTACTATTTTTTTGTTCCATAAACTTACGATTATAATGTTTGGCATAAGGTTTTCTTTCTGCCACTATAGTTCCTCTTCTTGTTGGCTTTCGCTCTTTTCCTTCCCATTTATATGCATTTATAAATTTTGAACTTGATTCTATTTTCTTAAAGATTTGCTTTATCATTTTCATTTTTTGGGGTAACTTTCTAAGCAACACTAAATAAGAAGAATCCTCAATATCGCTAAGTGCAGAGAAAGTCTTTTTATAATAACCTCTATCCAAAATCAACTCATTTAAAATTGACTTCACATAGTCTTGAATCATTTCAAATTGATCATCAAAAAAGTTTTTCGGTACGATTTGAAAAGCGCCATAATACGTTGTATCTTCTATGCGCACTTCAAAATGGTATAAACCGCAGCGCCATGGATAAAAGAATTCTGTTTTCCCATGTTCATATATTAATACTCTTTGTTTTTTTTCATTTATTTCATATTGAGCCTCTTTTATATTTTTCTGTCCCTCATATACTTTATTCCATATAAAAGTAATATTCATTGGGATTTCATAATTATACTGCAATCTAATTGGTTTTAATTCTTGTACTTTATAAATACATTGAACCAATGCTGTAGTAGATGTACAAAGACGATTTAATAAAATATAATCTCCTTTCCCCTCATTTCCAATGATTAACTTTAATACAAAAGGGAGCGTTTCATTCGTATCAACGATTTTTGTTTCGTAACGCCCTTCATTTTGCATATCCATACAGCTCCAGTTCCCTACGTTTTTCTCGTATATATGCTAAAGAATGTTCAAATGTAGATACTCTGTTTGCAAGTGCAGATTGCAAAAGAGGTACTAAGGTCGCTCCCCTTTTTGCTTCTTCAGAAAGTAAAGACCCAACCATCATTTCGGTCCCTCTGATTTTCGTTAATACACGCTGCTTTATTTGTAAATCAAACCCCTCTTCTCTACTGATCATATAGGTATGGTTATTTTGGAACGGTATGTTTTGCAAATAAGTCGCAATTGCATTTGCACATCGGAAAGAAATTCCCTTAGACGCATCATGTGATGACAATACGACATGCAACTTATCTAATAGCTCTAATTCTTCTTCAGAAAACACTTCAATCATCGCTTTATTTCTCATCCAATTTATCCGAAATTCTCCCGCTGTTACTTTCAAAGGTGGGTGTAATACGACTTTCCCCTGTTCCATGCCCATCTCACAAAACGGAATTTTCTGTAACGTTATTAGGTTCGTTCGGTCTAATAATCGATCGGAGAGCTCTTTCGTTGTTTCATCAAAATTCACAGTACCTACAAATATAATATTTTCTCCAATTTCAATTGTTGATGGAATTGAATTCTCAATGTCCTGAACACCCTCATACAAGTTTAAAATACGATTTTTTGTTTCAAGTTGAAGAACAGATAGAAATGGAGTAAACCAATGCTCAATATGAGACATGTTCATTTCATCAAAAACGATTATATACAGTTGATTTTGATTTTCTTTCGCCTTCATTAACGTCCTAACTAACTTCGTTTCACTTTCAATAAAAGTACCATTCGGATGAAGGTAACCAAGTAAATCATGTGGTTCTTGATACGATGGCGAAATTGGAATCCAAACCAATTCCTCCCCATACTGTAACCCTAATGCTTCTGCATAAGTTTGCACAAAACGTGATTTCCCAACGCCCGGTATACCACCAAGAATCGTTAACATATTTGTTTTTACACTTATATGGAAATTATAAATATCCGTTTCATCCAAATATAGCCCTTTATTATGCACCATACTTTGTACATACTGTAAAAAGGACGATTCACGCTCATCCCATTCCCATTCCTCTTTTTGCACTTTTATATCCTCTACTTCAACTATCTTACCTTCTTCATGCATTCGTTTTTTTAATTGCTCATACACATGATCACTTACAAAATATAATTGATCTTCTACCGCTATTTCTACATACTTCGTCCAGTCACTGCAGTTTATATATTTACATTCCCGTTTCTGTTCAAAATATGCGATTGAGCTAATTGATGACTTTAAGGATATGTTTCCGTACAGTCTTCCATCATGCCACAATAATTCGGGAGGCTCAAAGTCTTTCGGAAATTTTGGCATAAGAAATGATAAATAACCGTTGCTAAGTTTTCGTTCTAAAGACTCTCTTTTTTTATTATTTGTAACTTTAGGTGCCGGAATCATTTTATAGCTGCTTGCTATTTCTTTCGGTTCTTCTGTACATATTAACTCCACGTATACATTTCCTCTTTCATAATAAAGACGAAACATCACTAATTGCTTTTCTAATTTCCTCTTCTTTAATTCCGAAAAGATTTTTTCATTCTTTTTATTACTACATACCCCTTCAAATACATATGGTTCATTTGCAAATTGTTCCTGTAAAGTGAATGGTATTGGCGATAAGCATTGTACAAAGAAATTCTCTCCACTCTTCTCTTTCTCAGCTTTTGTAAATTTCCCTAAAAATCTCATATAGTACATTCGTTTTATAAAACTTGGCTGAAGAGCTTTATGTAATCTCACCTTAGTCACCTTCTTTTTTCATACTATTCTTAGTGTATGAAAGAAACGAAAAACTAGAAATAAAAAACCTGACGTTATCCGCCAGGTTCAAAATTAAAACGTATATTAATGAGAAGGAAATGCTTTTTTCTCTTGTAAAATTGCATTATGAGCAATTTTCATTTTAGCAAGTACGTAACGTAATCGATCTTCAGCATTTTCATCTTTACTTTTTTGTAATTCCGCCAAATTTTCAACAGAACTTGCTAAATTTTCAATGACTCCTCTCAATTCAGGATGATGATTAAAAAAAGATTCTTGCACTAATACTTTCCTTAACTCACTAGCTAAATCAATTATTCTAGACAACTGTTCTTTTTCTTCCATTCTCATCCCTCCTGAATATCTTATGTAGTAAATATTCTCTAAACAAAGAAAAAAGCCCTTTAAATAAAAAGGACTTTTTACATTTTTATATTTCCAGTTAATAACATATACAGGGATGTGATAGCCGCAACAATAATTGCCCACATCACATATCTCTCTGCACCTGCAAAACAACGGTTCCCTTGTTCTTTTCTTGCAAACGTGTAAACAATAATTCCAATTCCATACACAATTGAAACTAGTAGTAAATTCTTTAAACCAGCTGCATAAAGAAGCCATACAGAGTAAATCGAAGCAATTAAAGCTAACGCTCCATTTTTTAATTTAGCGTCTTTTAGCTCGTTTGTAATGACTAATTTTAATTGGAATAACGCTGATAATAAATATGGTAATAAAATTGATGTTGATGCAATGAAATACATAATTTGATATGTTGATTCTGAAAACAGAACGATGATAAATATAATTTGAGCAACACCATTTGAAATCCATAATGCCATGTGCGGTGTTTGCTTTTTATTTGTTTTCGTAAAGACTTTTGGAAATACGCCATCTTTTCCTGCTACATGAGAAATTTCAGAAACAAGTAAAAACCAGCCAATTAATGTACCGACAAGTGAAGCAACTAACCCGATATTAATCGCACCTGCCCCCCATGGACCAACAACATGCTCTAATACATGTCCCATTGACGGAGTTTCTAACACAGAAAGTTCGCCTCTTGTCATAGCTCCCATTGATAGGACAGAAATTAAAATATAAATGGACATTACTAAAATAAGCCCCATTACTGTTGCCTTACCAACGTCTCGGCTATTTTTCGCTCTTCCAGATAATACAACCGCTCCTTCAACTCCAATGAAAACCCAAAGTGTTACAAGCATTGTATTTTTCACTTGACCAAGTATAGCGGAAACTGAGATTGTTCCTTCCCCCCAAAAATCATGTGTAAATGTGTCCCAGCGAAATGCTGTTACCATTACAGCGATAAATAGTACGATTGGAACTAACTTTCCTATTGTTGCGATAACATTCATAATAGAAGCTTCACGAATTCCAAATAAAATTAGAAAGTGAAGTGTCCATAATAAAAGTGATGCCCCAACGATTGACGCAACATTATTTCCTCCTTTAAAAATTGGGAAGAAATAACCTAATGTACTAAACAGTAACATAATTGTTGCGACATTACCTAAGATTCCTGCTAGCCAATATCCCCAAGCACTATTAAACCCAATATATTCACCGAAACCAGCACGTGCATAACTATAAATTCCACCTTCAAGTTCCGGTTTTTGTCTTGCTAACGTTTGATATACGAGCGCAAGTGGAATCATTCCCATCGCTGTAATACACCAGCCAATTATTATTGCGCCACTGTTTGCTCCTACTGCTAAATCATGCGGTAAACTAAAAACACCGCCACCAACCATCGTTCCAACTACTAATGCGATTAATGGAAAGAATCCTAATTTCTTTTCTATTTGTACCACCCCATCTGTCATTCTAGGTGTTATGTTCGTTCAACTATTAAAGTCACCTTTTTCTCTAATAGACGTTTCTCTTATATTTTTTCAGGAAAACATTACTTATTCTAAAAGAAAATGAACAAAAATGGAATACTTTTTTGAAAAAATGTATAAGTATGCACAAAAAAACCGCTCATTTTGTAATGAACGGTCATTTCAAACATATAAATTTGTATATTTCTTGTAAATTTAACGAAGTAAATTCTCTTTTTGTAAAAATTGTTTTGCGACTTCTTCACTACTTTTACCATTCACATTAACTTCATAATTCATTTTTCGCATTTCTTCATCTGTAATCTTTCCAGATAATTTATTTAATACCTTTTCAAGTTCAGGATATTTCTGTAACGTTTCTTTTCTTAATAATGGTGCTCCTTGATAAGGTGGGAATAACCCTTTATCATCTTTTAGCACTTTTAGTCCGTATTGCTCCAATTCACTATCTGTTGAATATGCATCAATTACGTTAACATCTCCAGATTGAATTGCGCTATAACGCAGCTTCGGCTCCATCGTTTTAACATTCGAGAACTTATAGTTATATAATTTTTGCATTCCTTTATAACCATCTTCACGATCAGCAAATTCCAATGTAAATCCTACTTTGGCTTCCTGCGCAACATTCCCTAAATCAGAAATAGTATTTATATTCTTTTGATCTGCTATTTTTTTCGGCATGGCTAGTGCATATGTATTGTTATACTCCATTGGCATCAACATAATCATATTATATTTCTTTTCCAGTCCAACGCGAGCCTGCTCATATACTTCATCACGATTTGTACTCTTTGGTTCTTCTTTCACGAAAGTAGATAGCGCTGTTCCTGAAAATTCTGGGTACACATCTACTTCACCTGATTTCAACGCTTCAAATACAAATGCTGTTTTCCCAAGACCTGGTTTTAATTGTACGTGTAAATCGGTATCTTGTTCAATAAGCTGCTTATACATTTGAATTAAAATTTCAGGTTCTGATCCAAGTTTGCCCGCAATAACAATATCTTTCTTTTCTGTACTCCAAAGAAATGGAGAAGCAATCATTACTACAACTATACATATCGTCAATATAACACGCTTAGAAGAGCGTTTCGGTCGTTCAAGTATGCGAAGTACTATATCAAAGAATAAAGCGAGTAACGCGGCTGGTACGGCCCCTAAAATGATAAGTGCATGATCATTTCGATCTATACCTAATAATATAAGCTTACCTAGCCCACCAGCACCAATGAGAGCTGCTAATGTAGCCGTTCCAACAATTAATACCATCGCTGTACGAATACCGGCCATAATGATAGGCAATGCAAGAGGAAGTTCTACCTTCCACAACCTTCTCCAACTATTCATCCCCATAGCTCTCGCGGCTTCTATTAGTGATTCATCTAATTCCCTTATTCCTGTATATGTATTTCGTAAAATAGGTAATAGTGCATACACAACTAATGCGATAATCGCTGGAAGTTTTCCGATTCCTACTAACGGAATTAATAGTCCAAGTAATGCAAGTGATGGCACTGTCTGCATTACCGCAGAAGTTCCTATTATAAATTCAGCCATTCGTTCTTTTCTTGTTAATAAAATGCCAAGTGGCACCGCTATAATTACTGCAAAAAATAATGAAATAAGCGATATTTGTAAATGCTCACTTAATGCAGTTAGTAATTCTATTTTTCGTTCTTGGAACGTTTGTATAAAATTAGTCACTGTTTAACCTCTTTCCTTCATTTGTTCAACAATGTAATTGACAATATGACGACTTGTTAACGCTCCAATATATTGACCGTTTTCTTCAACTGGAACGACCTCCTCGTCACGCACACGAACTAGCGCTTCTTCTAAAGAAGAATGTAATGATAGTGCCTGCCCTTCTAATTGCACACTTTGATCAAGCGGCAATACATCTGCTACACTTTTCTCCTCATACCAAGTTCGTCCACGATTTCCAATGAACTCCTCTACAAATTCATTTTTCGGATTATGTATAATTCCTTCTGGTGTATCTAGTTGAACAACTTTTCCTTCTTTCATAATACAAATGCGATCTCCAAGTGATAATGCTTCTTGCATATCATGTGTTACGAACACGATTGTTTTTTGAATCTTTTTTTGCAACTGTACAATATCCTTCTGAAGCTGTTCCCTACTTAATGGATCTAACGCACTAAATGGTTCATCCATAAGAACGATTTTCGGGTTTGCGGCTAATGCTCGCACGACACCGACACGTTGTTTTTGTCCTCCTGACAATTCATCAGGCATACGATCTCGATATATATCCGGATCTAATCCAACCATATGTAACAAGTCATCGACGCGTGCTTTTATTTCCTTTTTGCTCCATTGCCTCATTTCAGGAACAACTGCAATATTTTCAGCGATTGTCATATGAGGAAACAAAGCAATCTGTTGCAACACGTATCCTATATCCCAACGTAATTCGTTTATATTATATTGTTGAATATCTTTTCCATCGATTAAAATCGACCCTTCAGTCGTTTCGATTAAACGATTAATCATCTTCATTGTCGTTGTTTTCCCGCAACCACTCGGACCGATGAGAACAAAAAATTCTCCCTTTTTAATTTCTAAATGCAATGAATCCACTGCTTTCGTGCCATCTTCATACGATTTTGACACATGATTAAATTGAATCACAAATACAACTCCTTTACTGTTGTTTCCTTTATTTTGATGGAATATGGCATTCATTTCAAATGATACGCTTTTAAATTAAAAAAGAGCTCGCATTTGAGCTCTAACGATCGAACAATATTGTTTTCATAATAGCAGCATATTCGCGAACATACATTTTTCTCTTAGAACGAATTGGTGTTTCAGCAGCTAGTGCCTCCATCTTCATGCCTAAACGCTTTGCAATTATTTTCGTTCGATATAAATGATACGTATTACTTACAACTACCGCATGTTTCACATTATATAAATCCATACTAAACTTTAAGTTTTCATACGTATTTGTAGATTGATCTTCTATTAAAATACGACTCTCATCTATACCATGTACCATTAAATAGTTTCTCATGCTGTGAGCTTCCGATATATCTTCATCTTCTCCTTGACCACCTGAAACAATTACTTTCGCTTCAGGATGGGAAAATAAATACTCCAACGCTACATCCAAACGATTTTGAAGAGATAAAGACGGTCTATCTCCAAATAACTTTGCACCCAGTATAAGAACGTACGGAGAGTGATAGCTCAATTTTTCACGAGCAACTTTGTTCATTCGAAACGTCATATAAATGATGTATAGTGGCGGTAATAATAAAATTATAAGAAAGATCCATTTGTTCATAAATAAGTATTCACTCCCTTTCTTTTGATTATATAGAAAAAGAAAGGGAGGCAGAAGTGTTTTTTCAAACGATTGATTTATTAGAAACATGCGCCGCTACTTTACGTTGTGATAGTACATAATAAATAGCGATTCCTAATGAGAAGATCAATATGCAGCTTAATACGTAAAACGGCAGCATGACTCCGACTTTAGATACACCCGCTGTAAACAACATTAATAATAAAATTCGTATTCCAGTACCAATTAGGCGAAATAAGCTGTCTACACGTCCCATTACTTCGTTTGGAATTTCCTCCATCATCAATACATTTCTCGCCACTCTTGTACCCGCATTTCCAACTGCATGAAAAATTGCAAGTCCATATAAGAAAATTACGGAAGGTTCAATAATCATTACGGTAATTGAAATTACATAAATGAACATCGTCATAACGATTGAAACTTCTGTTTTTACATATTTCATTATGAGTGGAATACAGATTCCTGCAACAACCGCTCCAACACCGTACATCATCCCCTCTATTGCGTATACAAAGGCATTGACTTTAAGTATATCCGAAATATAAACTGGTATTAAATAATTTGCCATCATAACACCTATAAACGGCATATAAGTGGCCAGTAAGAACCAAAAGAGCTTAGGACGTTTTTTCATAAAGTGAATTCCTTCAAACAATTGCTTCTTAAATATTATTTTTCTTTTCACTTCTTTTTTCTTTACGTACGGTATACATAAGAAAAGAAAAAATGCTCCAGCAAAAGTTAACATGTCTACTAACAAAATCCACTTCAAAGATACAATTTCAATTAAGAAGCTCGCGGCCGCTCCAGAAATAACTTGTGTTAACTGTCCTTGTATTTCCATCGTTCCACTTAAACTTTTATAATGTTCCGCTTGAAATATCTCTTGGTTGAACGCAAATATTGTAGGATAAAATAATAAATAGTAGAATGATCCGGCTATATAAATAAGAATATAGTGAATAGAATGATAAGGTTGCCCCGCAAATCCCCATATAACCATTATTCCAATTACGGCAATTCCGATTCCTTCGTTACATAGCAATAAAGATTTTCTTGAAAAACGATCAATACTTTGCCCAATGAGTGGTGTTAATAAAAACATAATGAGGGTTGCAATGATAGAAACATAACCAAACGTTGTCTCTCCTCCACTCTCTTTAATTAACAGCCACGGAATCGTTATCATAACAATTCCGGAACCAATAGCAGATAGACTATTGGCCCCTAGAATGTAATACAAGCGAGAATCATGATAAAGTGAGGACATATCACTCCACTCCTAGTTGCTTTTTCACCTCTTTATATACGCTCATATATGCTTTTAATTCTTTAACTACATCATGAATTAATGGTTTGGCATCTTCCCCAAGTTCACCATCTTGCACATGTAATCCATCAAGCACAACTTGTTTTGGAATTGCATTTGCATAAACACCTCTAGCGACCGTTCGCATGCTGTTTAATGCATTTATTCCACCTTTACCGCCACCAGCAACCGCTAACAACGCAACTGGTTTATGAATAAATTCACTACTACTTAAGTAATCTAAAGAGTTTTTCAGCGCACCGCTCATCGCATTATGATATTCTGGTGTACATAATACAACCCCATCCGCAGCTTTCACTAACGTTTTCAATTTTTTTACTGCCTCTAAATCACGTTGTGACTCTTCTCCATTGTATAAAGGTAACTCCTCAATTGCTAAATCATATAATTCTCCTTCAAATTGATCCGCAATATATTTTGCCACCACGCGAGTTCTACCAAATTTTCTTGGTGTACCGTTAATAACGACTAGTTTCATGATTATTTCTCCCCTTTGTTTTCAAGTTCTATCTATATATTATCAGAAATTTCTATACAAAACACAATATAAAGAGTTAACTTGTTTCATAAAATAGTATGATAAACAAAAAAGAACTCATACTTTCGTATGAGTTTCGTATAATTACTTTGTTTCATCTCTCAGACTCAATGTACCTAAACTTTCATTTGCTTCAAAATGATTATATGCTTTTTCCGCTAATTTTTTCCGTTCTTCTGGTAATTCTATATATTTCATTACGTTTTCAATTATTTTTTCGTACGGAGTAAATACAATTCCCGGCCACTCTACCTCATCTTCTGGATTACTATTTTCGGAAATAATAAATTTCTTATTTGCGACTGCATAAGACACGCGAGGTGTTTCAAGAATTCCTGATAAGTAAAAATGAATATTTAATATAATTTTAGCTCTAGCAATCAATTCATTTCTAACAATTCCCCACGCATTATTTTTAAAAACTATATTTAAATTCGGGGCAATCGCTTTTAGATGATCAAAAATAGCTTGCCGCCTCGGATTAAGGGCACCTATAAACAGAATATCAATATCTTCAGTAATCTCATCTTCAAATGCATCTTTTTTTATTTCCAAAGTTGGAGCATAGTTCATTTCTACATGTTTTATTTCTTTTCCTACCCCTTTTTGTTTTAGCCATTCTATATTTTGTTTACTATAATCCCAAATCACTCTATCTTTTAATAATATTAAATAAAGGGGGTGCGCATATGGACTTCCTTCGTATAGCTGTTCTAAATTATAAATAATTGCATCTTTCGGAAGAAGATTCGGGTTATATGCGTATGTATGTGCTCCAAAAACAACTGTATTCTTTACATTTTCCAGTATTGTTTCTGATATAATTACTGTATTTCCCTCCTGCTCCAACCGCCACTTTAAAGCTCGCGCAACATCTATGAAACTACCGTATGTCTTTGGACATATAAAAAGACAATAATCATATTCTTTATTCAAATAAGCTTCCATTAATTTTAAATTATTTTTATATAAATCTACATCCGGATGTTTAAGTGCTAACTCATTTGCATGTTTTCTTGCTACTTTATATAATCCAGCATAATAAGCAGCGATGCATCTTCTTAATTCGATTCTTTCACGATGTTCATCTAATACATCCATGTTTAAAAGAAGATTTGCGATACAATACGCTTTTAAATGATCACGATCATAATAATAGTCTAGTAGTGGCATCAATTCTTCATACGTATTTCCATGCACCGATTCTCCTAGTTCAATCGCCCATCGCATTAATTCCATGATTACTCCACTACTCCTTTAACCGAAAATGTATTTAATAAAATTTCGCATTATTCTCTACTATATTTGCTATATGAAATGGAATCTCTTCTTTAATCGATTCCAAATACTTTTGCGACACGGCCCCTAAATGTTTTTTATGAGGTATATAGAAAGCACTAATAGAAATTTCATAGTCAAATAAGTAATCATACACATGATAATCTACAAATAGAAGATCATCCTTTGGAAAAGGAATTTCCTTCCCTTGCAGAGCATACATCAAAGCAATATTGTTTTGAGATCGTAATCGATACAACCTTGCAAGTTGGTATAATGGCTCAGCCCGAGTTGGTCTATATTCCCACGCTTTTTGAAAATAAAAAACAGCTAATGCTAAATATTGCTCTTCTTGCCCTTTAACATTTTCTTTTTCATCAGCATCTGTCACTTCATTTTGTTTATTTGCTGAACGATTTGCTAACTGCTCATAACAAAATCCTATTCGCAATAACGAATAGAATACCTCTTCAACCCATCCCCCTGCTTCCACTCGTTTTTTATACCATTTAATCGAATCTTCAAATTGACTTAAATGAAAATAAGTCTGGGCTAAATAAAATAAATATCTTATATGCAAATCTGGCGTTGTTTCTGGGTCATTTATTCCTTGTAACAACAACCTCTCATCTCTTTCAAATTTATCAGCTTTACTCCCCCCATCTCCGGGATCATTCACGACAAGAGTCTCTAACCGATCTACCCTCGTATTGTAATTCGCTCCAACTTTTGAACGATCTATATCCCAATACTCATGAGTAACACCGACAGATTTCCATGGTAAAGAAGCTTTTAATAGACGTGTAAGCCAATATTTAATATGAACATCATATTGCAATGTAAGATAATGATCTTCCGTTAAGCTCGTTTTATCGAAATTCGGATCAACCTCTAAAATCATATCCGCATCTAATATTAATAAATAATCCGCTTCTGGATATGTTTTTTGCGCTAATGAAACTGCTAAGCTTCTGTTATAACCAAAGTTTTTAAACGGCTCATGATGAACTGTCCCAGGTATCTCATTTTCCTTACACCAATTTCCAATAATTTCAGGCGTATTATCCGTCGATCCAGTATCACAAATAGAAACAAAATCTACAATTGATTTTGTTGCATTTAAACATCTTTCCATAATTCTAGACTCATTTTTGACGATCATACAAAGACATAACTTTTTTTCTTCCTTTACAGACTTCACTTGCTCATTTCCCATTTAACCACCTCATATTTTATTAACACGCTCTTCTCATATGTAACAACATTTTTTAGCTATACTGATGACATAAGCACCCTTTTACTATTTATGAAAACTTCATTTTATTTATTCTTACTTTTATGTTGGGACATATTTCATGCTTCGCTTTATATTTGATACAATCAATATAAAAAAACATAATACGGGAATCCGTACATTTCAAAGTCTAAGAGGAGGTTATATTTTGTTGGATTACATTTGGCTAGATGACAAATCACCAATTTTAGAACAACTACCAAGAAACTTTAAATCTGCAGCTATATTGCTACATCCTTTTGTCCAAATGCCTTTAGGATGGGAAAAGTCTGTGAGAAAAAGACCATATGAGCACATCTATCCTAGCGCTGAAGAAATCATTCATAATGGGAAGTCCGTTTCTTGGAAGGAAATGATGTCTTGTAGTGGATTACATTCATACGCAGACCTAGCAATGGCCATGTTGACTTCCATTAGTGCCTTTTCAGAAGAATATAAAAGAGAGGATTTAGCTGAAAAGCTACATTCAAACTTAAAAAAAGATTTTTATTATCCAACAGAAGATTATACGTCTATATTTTTATTACACAAATTACTTAAACTCCTCGGTTCTAGAGGTGCAAGAAATCTATATTTCTCTGAACCAATTCTTGATACAAACGGATTATTACAGGTAAATAATACTACTCCATTAGATATTTGGGACATTAGCAATAATGAGTTAATTATTACTGGCGAAGACAATGAGTATGCGTTTATGAGTATATACGATTCCTTTACAACCTTATTATTAGCTAAAGAAGAAAATATAGAATATATTGTTCAATCAATGAATGTTGAAGCTGTCATTTGTGACAACAAAACGATGATTGATTGGTATTTGTACATTAGTAATTTCTTAAACTATAAAAAAGAAACTTGCGCTTATGCACAAGTTTCTTTTCAAAAACATCCTTATTTTTTTACAACTTCATGTCCACCGAACTGATTACGTAGTGCTGAAACTACTTTTCCATGGAATGTATCATCTTCCTGAGAACGATAGCGCATAAATAATGACATCGCGATTACTGGTGCCGCTGCTTGTAACTCAAGCGCAGTTTCAACAGTCCATTTCCCTTCTCCTGAAGAGTTCATTACACCTTTAATGCCATCAAGTTTAGGATCATCTGCAAATGCTTTTTCAGTTAAGTCCATTAACCAACCGCGGATTACTGATCCGTTCGCCCATACTTTTGCAACATCTTCATAATTGAAATCAAAGTCACTCTTATCTAGTACTTCAAATCCTTCAGCGATTGCTTGCATCATGCCGTACTCAATACCGTTATGAACCATTTTCAAGAAATGACCACTACCAACGCGGCCAGCATAAGAATAGCCATTTTCTACTGCTAAATCTTTAAATAAAGGTTCTAATTGGTCGTAAATTTCTTTTTCTCCACCAACCATTAAGCAAGCACCATATCTAGCGCCTTCTACACCGCCTGATGTACCGATATCTACATAATGTAACCCAAAGCTTTTCGCTTCTTCAGCACGGCGTAACGTATCTTTATAGAATGAATTTCCGCCTTCAATAACGATATCACCTTCATCTAATAATGGATATACATCTTTTAGTACTGACTCTACAACTTCTCCTGCAGGCACCATTACCCAAATTGTACGAGGTGCTTCTAATTCAGCGATCATTTCTTTTAATGTATGACGTGCAGTAACTCCTAGTTTTCCTGCCTTTTCAACAAGCTCTTTATTTACATCGTATACAACTACTTCGTGCTTGTCTTCATGTAAGTGTTCAGCTAATGGAAATCCCATTTTTCCTAATCCAATTAAACCTAGTTTCATATTAATCAATCTCCTATTCTATACAAATATATTTAATATCGAAATTAGCCCAAGCGCTACTACAGATAATATAGTCTCCATTGCAGTCCATGTTAATAATGTTTCTTTCACAGTCATTCCGAAATACTCTTTAATCATCCAAAATCCTGAATCATTCACGTGTGATAAAATTAATGACCCTGCGCCTGTTGCAAGTGCTAGTAATTCAACATTTACACCAGGTATACTTGCTGCAATCGGTGCTACAATTCCAGCTGCTGTCATCATAGAAACAGTTGCCGATCCAGTTGCGATTCGGATTAGTGCCGCAATTCCCCACCCTAATAATATCGGTGAAATATGCGATTCTTTCGCCATATCTGCAATTGTCGTTCCAATTCCAGAATCTAATAGTACTTTATTAAATGCGCCGCCTGCACCAATCACTAACAATATGTTTGCAATTGGACCAAGGCAATCATTTGTAAATTGTAATACTTTATCTTTCGAGAAACCTTTTGCATATCCAAGACTAAAGAAAGAGTAAATAGTTGCAATTAATAAAGCGACAATCGGATCTCCAGTAAAGTGTAATACTTGTGCTAGTTGACTCGTTTTATTTAATGCAACTTCTGCTATTGATGCACCAAGCATAAGAAATACTGGAAGTAAAATTGTAAACAATGTATTCCCAAAGCTAGGAAGCTCTTTTTTATTATCTTTTTCAGCAAATTGCTCCGCTATATCTAACGGTACTTCCTTATGTATACGAGCTCCAATCCATTTCCCGTAAAGTGGACCTGATATGATTGCAGTTGGAAGTCCGACAATTAATGCATATAAAATTGTCTTCCCTACATCTGCTTTAAAAATACCAACTGCCGCCATTGCCGCTGGATGCGGTGGAACAAGTCCGTGTACGACTGACAGTCCTGCTACTAGCGGAATACCGATTGTAATAAGTGATACCCCAGTTTCTAACGCAATTGTAAATACTAACGGAATTAATAGGACAAATCCAACTTGGAAAAATACCGGAATCCCTACTAAAAATGCAACGAACATCATCGCCCAGTGAACTCGTTTCTTCCCAAAACGATTAATTAATGTGTTAGCGATACGTTCAGCACCACCAGATTCGGCCATCATTTTTCCAAGCATCGTTCCTAGTGCTAAAACTATTGCTAAAAATCCTAACGTATTACCAAGCCCTAGTTTAATAGAATCAATAATTCCTGGATCTTTTGGTGAAGTTCCAATTAAAGGCATTCCCATTGCTAATCCTACACCAATTGCTGTTAAAATTAATGCGACAAATGGATGCCATTTTACTACCGTAATAAGTAAAAGTAGTATGACAACTGCCGCTAGTACGATCCCAACTACCATTTCTCCCAATCCCCCTATTATTTACGTTGGAAAGCAGCTATACAATCAAATTCTTCTTTCAAGCGATTGTAAAGTCGTTCATACATATAAAACATTTCTAAATATATAGCCGTATTTTCTTTATTCGGTACATGGTGATGAACAATATCAATCCAATCCTTTACCTCTTCAAGAGAATCAATTTTTCCTACAGCATATAAAGCAACTGCCGCTGCCCCAAGCGCAGATGCTTCATGACTTTCAGGTACAAGCAATTCTTTCCCCATCATATCGGACAACATTTGTCTCCAAAATGCAGATTTCGCAAACCCTCCTGAAACTCGTATTTCAGTAAGTGGCCCTGTACAATCTCTAATTGCGAGTGCTACTGAATATACACTCATACAAACACCTTCCATCACTGCACGTATAAAATGTTCTCGCTTATGTTGAAGATTGATTCCAAAGAATGTGCCACGAGCATTTGCATTCCAGTAAGGTGCGCGTTCTCCAGATAAGAAAGGTAAGAACAATAGCCCATCCGCTCCAGCTGGTACGCTTTCTGCATATTTAATTAATAAATCATAAGGATCAATTCCGAGCTTTCTTGCTACTTCTTGCTCTGGACTACCAAATTCATCACGTAACCATCTCAGTAATATTCCGCCGTTATTCGTTGGACCACCGATTACCCAGTGCTCATCTGTTAATGCGTAACAAAACGTTCTCCCTTTCTCATCTGTATTTATATTTGATGAGATTGTTCGAACCGCACCACTCGTTCCAATGGTAATTGCAGCCGCACCCGGTGATATCGCCCCAACTCCTACATTTGCAAGAACCCCATCACTTGCTCCTATGACAATTGGTGTCTCTGCACTTATCCCCATCTTCTGTGCTAATTCTGGCTTCATACCTGATAAAATATATGTAGTTGGTACAGGGGTTGATAATTGTTCTGGTGACATATGTAACATAGTTAAAACATCTTCATCCCAGTTTAATGTTTCTAAATTAAATAACCCCGTAGCAGAAGCAATCGAATAATCAACTACGTAGCGTGAAAATAATTGGTAAATCACATACTCTTTAATGGAAATGAATTTATAAGCACTTGTATATAACTCTGGTTCCTCTTCTTTCATCCATAACAATTTAGAAAGTGGTGACATCGGATGAATTGGTGTACCTGTACGTCTATAAATTTCATGCCCATTCATTTGTTGTAATAATTTTTCTGATTGCTTCGTACTTCGATTATCTGCCCAAATGATAGAACGCGTTAATGGCGCACCATTTTCATCTACTGCAATTAATGCGTGCATAGCTGTACTAATACCGATTGAAGAAATATCTTCTGGTAATACATTACCCTTTTCGATGGCAACGCTTACACTTTTGTATACAGCGGCACATATTACATCAGGATCTTGCTCAGCCCATCCGACGTTCGGTTGAATAATTGGGTAATCGATTGCATGTGATGCAATGACTTTTCCTTTTTCTGTGAACACAACCGTTTTCGTACTTGTGGTACCGATATCAATCCCGATTACTCTCCCCCTTGTTTCCATGCGAATCTTCCCTTCATTTCTAGCAAAATACGATTTAGTAAACCGTTTACATGAATTAGTATATAAAATATTTTTTCATTTATCAAGTTATAAAAAGAAAATTTTTTTCATATAAAAAAATAAATCTACTCATTCCATTTCACTTATACACTAAATTTAGCTACTCCTTGCGGTAAAATTACGTTATATTCGTTACGCAATACACTCTTTCCTCTCATTAACAACACATACATAGTCCTCCATACGTTCTACTCATTTGCATGAAGAAAGAGTTGAAAAGCAATATTCATTTTTAGCGGTCACGTAATATCGCTATCAAGCCAAGAAAAGTAACTACCCGCAGAATGAAAATTCTGTGCATTTTGCTCTTGTTTATTGTTTTAAGTTCACTAGTCCTTTTGTCTTGATAAAAATAGAGCGCGGCCCCTACTATTACTTTTTTATCTTGTAAATATATCTTGCATACTATAAAATTCAACAGTATTTTTATTTTTCAGAAAAATAAAACAATAATATAGAATTTATTGTATAATGTTGTAAAAAGATGTCGGAGGGATTTAATGTTAAATACAATATCTCAATTCACAATTAAGCTTTCATCAATTCTTTTATCACTCTTACTATTATTAAATTTACCTTATTTATTTATCACTCAACAAGGATTTACCTTTCAACCAATTTATTTTTTTAATCAGATCGTTACCATGTTAAAACAGGTCTTCTCCCTTGAATCATTAGTGATTATAGGATCCGACCCGAAGTTTGGCCATTTCAAAAAAACACCATTATTTCCAACTGTTTTAGAACCTTACCTATATTCATTTACTATATTATTTTTAGCCTTTTTTCTTGCTCTCTTTTTATCATCTAGCACGGCATTTTTTTATTTTTTAGCAAAAGATTATATAAAAAAATGGATAAACCGAATTGTGTTCATATTAGAAGCTGTCCCTGATATGATGATGATGATTTGTTTGCAAATATTTTTCATATGGGTACTTCAGAAATTTGGGGAATCTCCTGTCACTATTATTTCTTTTAATGAAAATCGAGCTTATTTACTCCCTATTTTATCATTAGCTGTCTTACCTACATTACAAATGTTTCGGATGATGGTGTTATACATAAAAGAAGAACAAGGAAAACATTACGTAGAGGTTGCATATGGAAAAGGCCTTTCATCAAGTTATATATTATCCATTCATTTATTCAAAAATATATCTATCCACTTCTTCCACCATTTAAAAACGATTTTTGTTTTCTTACTTTCTAATTTATTCATTTTAGAATTTGTTTTTAATATGGAAGGCATTATTCAATTTTTATTTAATAAGGCGTTTGTTTCACCTCCAGCTACATTTATTATACTTGTTATGATTATTTTACCGTTTTACGCCATTTTCCAAATAATCTCATTCATGATGAATAGATGGAAAAAGCAATTGAAAGGAGTATCATTATGAAATCTATTTGGAAATCAAAACGCTTTTTAATCGGCTTTACTTATTTATTCATACTTATTTCAGCTAGTTTTATTTATAGTTGGTTCTTTAAAGATAACATCCCAAAACCTCCTCAGTTACTTTACAATGAAAATAACGAATTACTTGGAAAGGCCCCCTTTCCGCCTTCGTTAATTCCACCTTTTGGATCTGATCGTTTTGGAGAGTCTGTTTTCTTACAAATTGTAGAAGGAGCAAAATTTACTATTTTATTAGCCGTGGCAATTAGCTTCTTTCGAATTTTATGCGGAACATGTATAGGAATCCTCTTAAGTTTATTTGCTCCAAAACTCAAGAGATTTTTCCAGTCATGCTCAGAAGTTTTTTATTATATTCCAACTCTATTTATCGCATTCATACTTATCACGCCCGTTAATATTGTAATCACGTCAAATGCTGATGGGGTAGATCCAAATATTTCATTTACGTTTTATCAAGTACTCGTACTTATTTTCGTCGCTCTGCCTACACTTTCTTTATACATATCCTCAGAGGTTGATGAATTTATGAAACAAGATTACATCTTAAGTTCACAATTACTGGGGGCTAGTCGTTTTCATATTATTAAAAAACACTTACGAGTCTTATTACTTGACCGCTTATTTGTATTATTTATGGAACATATCGTCCAAACACTCATACTCGTTATCCATTTAGCGTTGCTTAACATTGTAATTGGCGGCATACAAATGCGTGAACTCTATGACGGAGTGCTCAAACCTGTTTCTCTATCTAATGATTGGGCAGGCCTTATTGGATTAAATCGTAATGAAATGAATCTTTCGTGGTGGATTATTTTTTATACTCTCGCTTCATTCTTTATTACGATTCTATTTATTAAGCTTATGACCATCGGGATTCAAGATGCACTGAAAGCAAGAGATTCGCAAATTGTAGCAATTCAAAACGTTCCAGATCATAAAAAATTTGTTAAACATAAAGATTCTTTTTCGTTTGCAAATAAAGTAAACCTTTAATCGTTTCTCATTAATCAAGTATTAATTGGCATCGATATTAGTAGAAAATAAAGAAGATGATCCCTATTAAATACAGGGATCATCTTTTTATACCGTCTAACTTTTTTTACATGTCCTTTGCTAGACTCACAATTTTTATATTTAAAGTGAATTATTTGCAATCACAATTATGTTTTTTAAAATCAATTACCATACGCCCTTGAATTCTACCTTGTTCCATTTCTTCGAATACATTTTGTACTTTATCTAGCGAACAAGTTTGAACAACCGGCACTACTTTTCCTTCTGCCCCAAACATAAACGCCTCTTCCAAATCTTTACGAGTACCAACTAGAGAACCAACTACTTCAATTCCATCCAGTACAAGTCGCGGGATGTTTAAGTCCATTGTTTCTACTGGTAGCCCTACTGCAACTACTTTACCGCAAGCACGTACTGCATCAACTGCTGAGTTAAAGGCTACTTTAGAGACTGCTGTTACTACCGCAGCATAAGCGCCACCAAGCTCCTCTTGAACAATTTTATCAGCAGGACCTTGAGAAATTGGATTGATAGTCATATCAGCACCAACTTCTTTCGCTAAGGCTAATTTGTCGTCATTAATGTCTACTGCGATTACCTTTGCACCAAATACATTTTTAGCATATTGGATAGCTAAGTTACCTAATCCACCGCAGCCATAGATTACAATAGGTTGACCAGGTTTAATATCTGATACTTTAATAGCTTTATATGTAGTTACACCAGCACATGTAATTGATGATGCTTGAGCAGGATCTAATCCTTCTGGTACTTTTACCGCATAATCAGCTGTAACGATACATTGTTCAGCCATACCACCATCTACTGAATAACCTGCGTTTTTAACTTCACGGCAAAATGTTTCTCTACCAGTTACGCAATATTCACAACGTCCACAAGATTGGAACATCCATGCAATACTTACACGGTCACCTATCTTTAGCGAATTAACATCATCAGCTATTTTCGTAACAATACCTACACCCTCATGACCAAGAATACGGCCATCAGTGTTACCAAAATCATGATTCGCAACGTGTAAATCAGTGTGGCAAACTCCACAATACTCTACATCTACTAACGCTTCACCTGAGCGTAACGGACGTAATTCTTTTTCAACCACTTCGATGTTTGCTTTGCTGTTTTTATTAACCACTACTGCTTTCATATGTGATCTCCCCTTTAGTGTTCTAGCGTTTTAATGAGTTTATCTCACAACTACTTTCCTCACTACTTTGGCTAGTTACCGTACCAAATTTAAGTATTCAATCATCATTACATGTTCATCATAACATGACACTTCATAAACAAATTGTGAAATTATGAACAATATTTGAATCATTACACAAATCGGTCTTTATTTTTAATTTTTAAAAATGAGAGTTTATCACTGACTATATGTAAGTCATACATTTCTAAAAGAAAATAAATTAACAAACTTCTCAACGATAAAAAAAAGCTCTTTACTCAATATTTTCTACATTTAAACACTTAGTTTCACAGTAATAGCCTTTACCGCCAACATAAACTTTTTCTATTTTATTTTTGCTATTGGTTGCTAATTTAACTAATATTTCGGAAGGCGAGTGTAAAGAATAACCTTGTTCAAATACATAGACTTCTTTTTGCAAATAGTGCTGTTCATAAAGGTAGCAAGCTAATGCACCGTTTGAAGTTCCAGTCGCTGCTTCTTCATTAATGTCGTATAGTGGAGCAAAATTTCTGCATATAATTCGATTGTCATTAAAAGTATATAGATGCATCCCAACAACATTATAATACTTGCTGATTTCTTTAATTTTTTCAAAATTAGGTTGCAGTGCATGTAATTGTGTTTCGCTTTTTATAGGAATTAAAATATCTTTTAAGCCCGTGGAGACAATTTGGATTGGGTATTTATTGTCTATATCTTTAATGTCAAAACAGTCGGTGAACTCATTTGGAGATACAACATCATAGAATATCGGTTTATTTTGTTCCATGAATATGATGTCATCTGTTATGGTAATAGTAAGAACACCGCTGTTCGTTTCAATCGTATAGCGATTCTTGAAAATTTTATTTAAATGCATCAGTATCGCGAAAGAGCCAATTGTGGCATGACCACATAAATCAACTTCTTCTTTTGGAGTAAAATACTCAAATTTATAATCAGCAATTTCAGATTCTGATATAAATGCGGTTTCCGCATAACCCAGTTGTTTCGCTATTGTCATTTTTTGAGTAGTGGTCAATGTATTTGTATTCTCAATAAATACCACTCCTGCTTTATTTCCGCCTTTATGATCCTTGCTAAATGCACTTGCAACATAAACGGATATTTTCATAAGACACCTTCCTCACTTATAGTAAATTATATATAGAAAGCACTACATATAAATGTAATTGGATAAATTATCCATAAAATACGAGACAAACTATTTTTAGCATTTGAACTCTCCAAAAATAGTTTGTCTACAGTCTGAAAGCTCTTCATTTGAAGAGCTTTTTTATATTCGCTTCATCGAAATCGTTTCACGTATACTTTGTAAATTTTTAAGCGTTTCCTCTTGTCGCTGCAACGACAACCCTACATACAAAGTATCTAATAAGCTTAACTGTGCTAATCGTGATGAACTTGCTTCTGTGCGGAACTCAGTCTCACGTGTTGATGTATATAACGTTATATCAGCAAGTTGACTTAATGCTGATTTCTTATAGCTCGTAATCGCAATAATTTTGGCCCCTCTTGCTTTCGCTACTTCTAATGCTTCAAGTAATCCTTTATTGCTACCAGAGTGAGAAATGCCAATAACAACTGAATTTTTCGAGAGTAAACCTGCTCCCATAATTTGAAAATGCGAATCAGTATGAGCGATACAAGAAATACCCGTTCTCATAAACTTATGATACGCATCCATCGCAATAATACCAGAGCCACCATTTCCATAAAACTCAATTCGACTTGCTTCTTGCAAGGCTCGTACAGCCTGCTCAAGTGCTGTTTCATTTAGCAAATGTAAAGTATCTTGCAGTCCTGTAATATGCGAATGAAAAACTTTTTTAGCAACAGTTACCATACTATCTTCTGCTGATACCTCTTCATGAATATTTTGCATTGGTGTATGTACAATTTCACGGGCTAATGTAATCTTTAAATCTTGAAAACCTTGCAAACCAAGGTGTTTACATAAGCGGAATATCGTAGCTTCGGAACTATTCGTAACTTCAGCTAATTCTGTAATAGATTTATGTACAACATCTTGTGGATGTTTCAAAATATGTTCGGCAATACTTCGCAATTTCGGTGATAAACCATTTAACGAAGCCTGAATCTTTCCAATCCCACTTCTTGTACCAGGCATAGCATATCTTCCCCTTCCATCGTAGCTTTATCCTGTAAAAATCGATTAGTTTAACTAATCATCAGTGGGGATGGTCCCCCCTGATTAGAGTTTCACTTTATTGTACCTAATTATTAAAAGAAGAAAAACCTATATTAGGGATTACTATAAATTTTAATTGCTCCTATGTATTCTGTCATACGATATAACAGAATTATTCATACTTATGAATAATTCTCCCCATGTTTCACTGCGTATAATGCGGCTTGCGTACGATCATCCACTTCCAATTTAGCTAAAACGTTTGAAACGTGTGTTTTCACAGTTTGTTCTGTAATATGAAGTTCTGCTGCAATCTCCTTGTTGCTTCTTCCTTTCGCAATTTCACGAAGTACCTCTTGCTCTCTTTTCGTTAACATTGAAAAAGGATTTTCTATTTCCTTCTTTACTCCGGAACGCCCCATTAATGCAGGTGTTACTTTCGGGTGAAAATTCGCATTTCCTTGATGTACTGCAATAATAGAAGCGACAAGTTGCTCAGGTTGTACTTCTTTTAATTGATAACCATCTGCTCCAGCTTCAAGTGCTGGTATAACATAATCTTGCTCTGAAAAACTACTTAATATAAGTACCTTTATCGTCTCATCGTATTGCTTTAGACGTTTTGTCGCCTCAATTCCATCCATTTTCGGCATTGATACATCCATTAGTACGACATCTGGTTTTTCTTTTTGCACGAAATGTAATGCCTCTTCGCCATTTTCCGCTTCCCCAATAATTTCAAATTCTCCTCTCGTTTTCAAAAAGAATACAAGTCCTCTTCGAACGATATGATGATCCTCAACTAATAGCAATTTAATCTTCAATCTTATTCTCCCCTTCAAATCGGCAATTGAATTTCTATTTTTGTACCCTTTCTCAGCTCTGTTATAATTTGAAACGATCCCTTCATTAATTGAATACGTTCCTTCATACTTTTCAGGCCAAGTGCTGACTCCCTTACTTGATCTTGTATAAATCCTATTCCATTATCTTCTATGTAAAAAAATAACTGGTTATTTTCTATTTTTAAAAGAACATGTACCTTTTCACACGAAGCATGCTTTTTACAATTATGTAGCGCCTCTTGGCTAATACGCCATAAAACTTCTTCTATTTCATCCCCAATTGAAACCATCCCATCAATTCGAACTTCCACTTGAACTCCTAACAACTTCCCGTAATTTTGAATTGCTTCTGCTAATCCTTTCTCTAATCCTTCAGGTCTTAATTGCCAAATTAATAACGTCATCTCTTGTAATGCTTCTTGTGATAATTCTCCAATATAACTTAACATCTCTTGCAATTCTCTATCTTGCGTCATATTCAAAGTACCTTTTGCTGTTAGCATAATAGAAAATAACAATTGTTTTACTGAATCATGTAAATCACGTGCAAGTCGATTTCTTTCCGCTACCACTACATATTTACGTTCTTTCTCAACTAATTGAATACGTTGTATTGTCGTTCCAATTTGAAATGCAATTGATTCTAATAACGCTAACTCTTCCTCAGAAAAATGTGTCTTATGAGGCGCGGCTACATTTAATAGGCCAAATTTCTCTGATCCAGACCTAAGCGGAATTGTCGCATGATGTGTAACATCTTCTGTCTCTCCCCAATTACATTCAATTGCATCTTCTATTCGCTTACATTCAATAATATTAGTCGCTTTTTCTAATCTCCCATTCACAAAACGTTCTACACACCAACAGTTTCCTTCACACATCGGCTTCTTCTCTTGCCACGTAAGAGCCTCTGGTAAATTTTCGTCTACAAGCATGCTATGCTTTCCACTTTCATCAATAAAGAATATCCACCCTGTTTGTAAATTCATTACTTGTAACAATGTATGCAACACTTTTTCTAACATATCCTGTAAGTTTGTTGCTTCATTTAATAATTCAGCAATTTCTTTTAATGCTTCTAAACGATGCATCTCTTTTTCTTCAAAGTTCATTCTCATCACCAACTACAATTATAACATTAAGAAATTTCTAAATTCTATAAATAAAAAAAGAACCGAATTCCTTCAGCCCTTTCTTTATATCAATCATTTTATTATTGTTATTCTATCCAATGTTGGAATCAGAATTTTTGTTAACAAGCGATTCTACTTTAGCTGTCCGATAAAGATTGTCCACCATGAATATGCTGTAAACTTTCAGTAGTAACAACCATATTCGCTGCCGGCATTTGCACTTGATTCTTATGGAATATAGACATTAATTCAAATCTTACTTGTCTAGAAGTTTCAAAATAATCTTCTGGCTTTATTAAACCTGTAATACAAAATTCATAGCCAACATATTTCAGGTTAGGATTTAAGTCTGTAACACCGACGTATTTAAATGGTTCAACAGCCTCATCCTCTACTCTATAAAGAGTTTGATCCAATTTTTCATTGCATATAACACATACTTCTTCTAACAATTCCTTCACTCTTGTTGGATCTTCCTGATAACTTACCGTGATGCGTTCAATTACACGCATCCATCCTTTATTAAAATTTTGTATCGTTCTAATCTCTCCGTGTGGGATGGTAAGTAATTTTCCTGACCATTCACGTATTTGCATAAAACGAATACTAATCTCTTCAATAGTTCCTGAATTTGTTCCGTTAAAAGTTACAAAATCACCAACTCGAAACTCTTTGTCCGCTAATCTTGCAAAGCCTAATATAACATCTTTTAACATCTGTTGTGCAGCAAAACCGATGACAACTCCAGCTATCCCTGCACCTGCAATAATACTTTTTATATCTACAAATTGGCTAATTAAATATATGATAAGACTGATGATAATGATATATCTAAAAATAGATCGAATTACACTTTGAATCGTCTGCTCTACCTCTTCATCAAAAAAGCTTGATTTCCTAAAAAACCAATCAATAATACGGTTTATTACAAACGAAATAATGATTAAAACTAAAGCAAATAGCAAAAATCTTAAAAGTAAAAACTCCCTTACATAATTAAAAAATTCTTCAGTATACGTTAATAAACTCATCCATCCACTTCCTTAACTAATAAAAATTCTATACAAAGCCGCTATATTTTTTAAATTCATTAGACATTCTTCTATAAATATACCCTTTTTCATAACCTAAAGGGAGCTGGCAATTGAAATTTTTTATGACTTTACTTTAAAACTACACTACTCATCTCAACAAAAGGAAAACATTTACATTATATCGAATAGTTCATTTGAAAATATTATTACTCACGGAGGTTACAACCAATGGGATATATTGAAGAACTAAGAGAAGTTGTTGGATCAAGGCCACTCAATTTAGCAGGCGTTGCGGTAGCTGTTTTCAATGAACAAGGACAAATATTACTACAACAAAGGCGAAATGGCATGTGGGGTGTCCCAGGAGGTTTTGTGGAACTTGGTGAATCTACAGAAGAAGCTGGAAGACGAGAAGTACTTGAAGAAACAGGAATTGAAATTGGTACACTTCAGCTAGTAAGTGTATTTTCAGGTAAAGAATTTTTTGTGAAATTACCGAACGGAGATGAATTTTACCCTATGGCAATCGCTTACCTTTGCAAAGATATTACAGGTGGCTCGCTACAAGCTGATCGAGTCGAATCATTACATGTACAGTTTTTTAATTTAAATGAGCTACCACAAAATATTAGTCCATTCATAAAAAAATTAATTGAGCAAAATGTCGTCTCGGTTTAAACGCAAAAAAGAGACCTTTTTAAAGGCCTCTTTTTCATTTCACTTCTGCATGTAAACAAGATTTAAAATGTCCAAGTGCAAATTCATGCCCTTGCGCATTAAAAGATGCAACTGCCTTTTCATAAACAACAATTTTAAATCCTTTATTATACGCATCTACTGCTGTATGAAGAACGCAAATATCAGTACAAACACCTACAAGATGAACTTCTTCTATTCCTCTTTCTCTTAACTTCATCTCTAAATCTGTTCCAGCAAACGCACTGTATCGCGTTTTATCCATATAATATACATTCTCAGCATTTTTATATGTTTCGTATACTTCTTGTAACTCACCGAATAAGTCTCTACCATTTGTACCTGCTATATTATGAGGAGGGAATAATTTCGTTTCGGGATGATATTCATCATTTTCTTCATGTTTATCAATTGCAAACACTACGTAATCTCCATTTTCAATATATTGCTTCGTTATATGTACAATTTCCTGTTCGATTTCTTGACCTGGTTTTCCGCAAGTTAAAGCGCCTTTTTCCGCTACAAAATCATATGTATAATCAATATTAATAAGAGCTCGTTTCATAACTACTATCTCCCCTTCTCCTGTTTCACAGTAAACAATAGAAAATTTGTTATTACGACATCGTATGTACTATTCGACATTTCAAATGAAATACCTACATTTTTCTTGTAAAACTTATCTTAATCAAAGTTTATCATAAAACAGGCACACAATGACAAAACATATACTTCCCATTAACAAGTCATAAGTTTGATAATTAAACGTAAGTTGATTAACGTCTTGTATAGTAACCCAAATTACTGACATGATTATACTAATCAAGAAGATACGAACATATCGATTCATACCTTCAACCTTTTTCTCCATCATAGTAGTAACAAGTGATTCCTTACTGCTTAATCGTACTAGAAAACGAAATAAATTATTCCCTATTACACCATTCCATCCAAACAAAAAAGCACACTACTTTTTTGAGTAATGTACTTTTTATTCTGATTAAGACGCAGGCTTTGTCTCAAATGTTGCTTGATTAAAACTAATAACCTTTCCTTTCGGGTCATTGTTTTCATACTGAACTGCAGTAATTGTATGACTACCTGTTTCCAGCGTCTTTTCTTTTAATTGTACTGTTGTCTGTGTTGTACTAGTTACTTGATGTTTATCTGTATACATTTGATCTACAAATATGAATGTTTCTTTATCACTTTGAAAATTAGAAAGTTCTAATTCAACTTGCTGAATTAAAGTATCCTTTTTGATGAATACAGTCGGTATATTTCCATTTTCAGAAGTACCATCTGGAGTAATAACTTTTACTTTCCCTTCTCCAATTGACATTGCGCCTTCAGGAAATACAACCATATTCTCATCACTTGCGTTTACAACTTGTTCTTCCTGTTTTGATTGCGCGTCCTCTTTTTCCTGTGGAGCACCGCAACCTACTAATAACAATACAGACAATCCAGTGATTATGAATTTTTTCAAAGTTCATCCCCCCTGTCATTTGATTATAATTTATTATACAAAAATAACTTTTAAAACTTTTATGAACATATAGAAGCATGCTCACGATTAATGTATCATACTTTCCTTAATAGAACATTAATTTTTTTTATGAAATAAATAGTAATTCCTTCTTATTTATCATTTTAGCCCAACAAATCGATATAATACCCGCTCCAAAATAAAAAGACATTGATATGTCCAATGTCTTTTTATTTTGCACTTTAAAAAACAAATGTTGTGATTTCTTCTACTTCTTTTCTTGGAAGTTTTTTTGGCTTATCTTTCGGAAATCCGAGTGAAATAACCATATTTATTTGTTTTTCAGGCTCAATTTGTAAATATTGGCGCAGTTCATCTTGAGCTAGCAATACTGGCCCTGTCATTGGACAAGTACCAAGTCCCTTTGCATGTGCAGCTAACATTAAGTTTTGTGCCGCTAAACAGCTACTCTTAATCCCTTCTTCTTCCCAAACTGAATCTGGAACAAAAGCAATGGGATCAAATATCTTTTCACGAAACTTTGATTCATATGGTGTTGCCAAGCATACGATTAATACTGGTGCCTCAGAGAAAGCTGTCGCATATGGTCCGAAAGAACGCGTAAGTAATTTCCCTGCTTTCTCTTCTCCATTATCTGTTGCTTTTGCCGCAAGTTTATGTAAAGCATCCCATGTCATTTGTTCAATTTCTTTAATCTTCTCTCGGTTCATAATGACCAAGAATTCCCACGTTTGTGAGTTCGTATCGCTCGGTGCATAACGAGCACAATCAATTATTTCTTTTATATCATTAGTAGATACTTCTTGTTCTGTGAACTTTCTAACACTTCGTCTTCCGTGAATTACTTCTTTAAAACCTTCATAATTCATACATTAAATCCCCTTTTTACAGCGTTTTCAAATCTTGTCCTACGCTTGAATTATATCATGAAAAAAAGCTGAAGGAATATCAGCTTTTTTCTTCAATATTAGTTCATAACTTTAAACAATCTAATACTTTCTTCATATGCCACTTGGAGTTTCTTTGTAATTGGTCCTCTTTCGCCGTTTCCAAACTGTTCATCACCAATTTGAACGACTGGGAATATTTCAAGCGGCGTCGCTGTAAAGAAGCACTCATCAGCCTCATATACTTCTTGTAATGAAAACTCTCGTTCCTC
Source organism: Bacillus sp. AY2-1 (assembly GCF_008368965.1). Classification (NCBI taxonomy): domain Bacteria; kingdom Bacillati; phylum Bacillota; class Bacilli; order Caryophanales; family Bacillaceae; genus Bacillus; species Bacillus sp. AY2-1. The sequence goes on from NZ_QPEL01000013.1 coordinate 59,861, forward strand.
TACTTCGATATGTAACTCTTTCGCTAATGTAATAACATAGTGCCGCGTAATGCCCTGTAGAATGAAATTGTCAGCCGGATGTGTAATCAATTTATTATTTTTCACCATAAAGAAATTCGAATGACACCCTTCAGTCACAATGCCATCTCGTACTAATATTGCTTCTTGATACCCTTGTTCATTTATTTTATTTTTAATCATGATATTTGGTAAAAGATTTAATGATTTTATATGGCAAAACTTCCACCTGATGTCCTCTTCTACCGTTACCTTAATCCCTGCCTTCATTGAAGCAACTGGTCTTGGGAACGAAACAAGATTTGCAAAATATGTCGGTTGTAAATCTGATTCATATACATGATTGCGTGGTTGTGCACCTCTTGATATTTGTAAATATACATTCCCATCTTCTTGAAATTGATTTTTTTCAATCATTTGATGTAACTCTTCCACTAATTCTTCCTTCGTAAATGGTGGAATTAGTTTTATTTCTGCCATAGAGTTAAAGAATCGTTCCAAATGTAAATCTAATAAATGAGGCTTGCCATCGTATAGTCTAAATACTTCATAAATACCATCACCAAATTGGAAGCCGCGCTCTTCTAATGCGACCATCGGCTGTTCTTCCTTCGTATTAATCATTCTCCCATTAAACAAGATCCACTCTTTATGAGTAGCTTTCATTCTTCCCCACTCCTTTATCACATGATTGATTTTATTGTACAACTTATGTCACCCTTAAAGAAGGAATTTTCTGTATTTTCACGAACAAAAAATACATCACTTCGTAAAAGTGATGTATTTTATCATTTATTTAAGGAAATATTTTTCAATATCATCTAACATAAGATTCGCAGCTTTAATACCGCCTGCTGTATTCCAGATTACTTCATCCACTTGGAATACTTTATTATTTTTAGAAGCCTGTAGTTGCTTAAAGAGTGGATCTTCTGTCCATTCCTTTGCTAACGAATTTCCTTCATTATTCTTATCTGCATCTTTATCAGACGTGAAATAAAATAAGTAGTCCCCGTCCATATTTGGAATTTGCTCTTTTGTAATTCCTTTTATCGCAAAATCATCTTTATCTTGTAATGGTGGTCGTTTAAATCCAATATCATTTAAAACAACTCCCGAGAATGAGTTTTTTTGATAAATACGAACATCACCTGGCACGAAACGAATAATAGAAACTTTAGAATTCAATTTATCGCCTAACTTCTCTTTCATTCCTTCAATACGTTTTTTATAATCATCAAGAGCTTTTTGCCCTTCTTTTTCTTTATTTACAGCTTTTGTATAAAGCGTAAAGTTTTCTTTCCAATCACCGCGTAATGTTTCTGCATAAACAGTTGGTGCGATTTCTTTTAGCTGATCATATATTTTTTCGTGACGCATTTTATTTCCGATAATTAAATCTGGCTTAAGCTTCATTACTGCTTCTAAATTAATATCACGTTCAGTTCCTACAACTTCCGTATTTTTTAATTCTTTCGCTACATGAGGGTACCATTCATCACCAGCACGTGGTTTCGTAGTCCCCACTGGCGTTACGCCCATAGCTAGGAGAGCCTCTGCACCTTCATTTGTTAAAACAACAACTTTTTTAGGTGTACCATTTACTGTCGTTTCGCCCATTGCATGCTTGACCGTATATGAATCTTTTGCTTTAGCTGATATATCATTTTCTTTTTTCTCTTCTTTACTACATCCTGCAATTACAACCATGAGTATCATAATGCAGAACATAATTAGTTTTTTAGTATGTATCATATGTCCTCCCTAGATGAAATCGATTATCATTAACAATTAAAGATTAATGTATACTACATACATTGTCAATGTATATCAGAAAACTTTTTTAATATATACCATTTCGATTCTATTGGCTTTTCTAATGTTTCTTTTTAACATATAGTGTATAAGTATGAAAATTTATGTTGTTATTACAATGCGTATCTGAGTTATACATAACAAAGATACGCATCCATATTGCATTATCATTTTAATTCCTAATATTGAGTATACTTAATATACGATGGATCATTATATACCCACTGATTTCCACCAAGGTTTAACCAGCCATTTTCATTTATATATACTAAATAAGATTCTGGAGGATTTAATTGACGGATAACTGCAGATGTAGTTGATGGACCACTTCTTAAATTTACATTCATCCCTTGTATATATGCAACCCCAATCGGACTTCCATCACTATTGCTTGTCTTTACAAAATTAATGTAAGAAGGATCATTATACACCCATTGTCCATTCCCCAAATCTAACCATCCGTTACTTTCCTGATATACAACGTAAGATTCTGGAGAATTTAATTGACGAATAACTGAGGAAGAAGTTGATGGACCATTTCTTAAATTTACATTTTTCCCAAGGATATAAGCGATTCCCTTCGTTTGAGGTGTCGGTTGTGGGTTTGGAGGTTGTGGATTTGGAGCTACTCCAAAAATAGCCGCTATTCCATTTGCATACGCTTGACTTAGATCTTCAATAAATTGTGGATTCTTTAATAAATTTGCATCAAACGTTGTATCAATAAAGGCAGTCTCAGTTAAAATTGCATCCATTGCGGTTTCTCTTAATACCGCATAATTTTCTTTTTTTGCTCCTCGATCACGAAGACCGTATTTTGTTAATACAGGATTTACTGCTGTATGCATCTTTTGTTGCTTTGCATATGCAGTGCTGCTGTTGGATAACGCATTATAAATATAGCTTTCAAAACCTGTACCCCCGCCGCTATTAATATGAAATGAAATAAAATAATCCGCACCAAAAGCATTAGCAATATTAGCACGTTCCGATAAGGAAATAAACACGTCACTATCACGTGTCATTTTAATTGTAATTGGGTAATTTACCGTTAAAATATCTCGAACGCGTCTAGCAATTTGAAGCGTTAAGTTTTTTTCTACTAAGCCATTACCAACAGCACCAGAATCATATCCACCGTGCCCTGCGTCTATAACAAGTTTCATTTTACTACCCCGCCCCTTTCTTGTAATATGTTAGCATTGCTACTCGTCCTATTTTATGTGAAATGTACAAGTTCTGTTACAATCACAAATAAAAAAACCGCCTTATGTAAGGCGGTTTCTATCATCTTGCTTTAACCAATTTAAAATAAATATATACGATTGATAGTGAATATAACGTATGCAAAATAAAATAAATAAAAGTACTATTCCAACACCACTATAAAGTAAACCGAACTTTAAAAAAACATTCACAAGTGGTGGAAAGTTCATTATATTTTGTAATGTACTAAGCATACAAAATATAATGAAAAAGACAGGGACGTATTGTAATTCATACGGCTTTCTTTTCTTAATCATTCTTTTCCGAATGATTATATGACATAGTTCTGCTACTATAAAGCACCCTCCAATTAATACAAGACCAGAAGTCATTGTCATACATCCACCTGCCTTATATTTATTGTATCGCATAAATAATCATCGTTATATTTTCTTCACATACGCTCCATCTTCTGAAGTAAAGCCAAAACTCTCTATGAAAGAATGCGCTTTTTCTGTTAATTCCTCTTGTAGCACTTTTATTTCTTTCACATTTCTTTGTTTCATCATTTCTTCAAATGTAAAATACGTATTTGTACCATAACCATAACCTTGGTAATCAAAATGAATAATTAGCTGTGATAAAACAGCTCGTTCCTCTTGAACACTATAATCTATTACACCAATATATGTATCATCAACTTTCACACAATACTGTACCTTTTTCTCACCTAAACTATGCGATTTAAACATTTCTTTAACAACGCTTTCATTTTCTATAGTAACTTTCTCAAACGTAATCATATGTTGTCCATCCTTTTACTATTATTGTATCAATAATACTTCCTATTTATGAAAAAAAACCTTAAGACCGTATGCGATCTTAAGGTTTTTCTAATTACACTAAGCTATACGCACGTTTTGTTTCTTCATGGAACTTGTTCGTATCGTATTTATGCTCAACATAAATTTGGTGCCATACCATAAACGCAAGTACAGTCCAAATTTTACGGCTATAATCGCCTTTATCTGCACAATGTGCTTCCAGTAAGTTTAATACATACTGTTTGTCGATTAAATGCTCTGTCTTACTTTCGTTTATAATATTTATAGCCCAATCATGCATTTCGTCTTTTAACCAGTGACGAATTGGTACTGGGAATCCAAGTTTTTTACGATCTAATACGTGATCTGGAACGATTCCGCGTGCTGCTTCACGTAAAATAGCTTTCGTAGTTCCGTTAGCAATCTTAAGTTCAGTTGGAATTTTAGATGCAACATCGAATACTTCTTTATCTAAGAACGGTACACGAAGTTCTAATGAGTTTGCCATTGTCATTTTATCAGCTTTTAATAAAATGTCACCGCGTAACCATGTGAACATGTCAATGTACTGCATTTTACTTACATCATCATAATCTTTAATCTCGTTATACAATGGTTTCGTGATATCCATATAGTTAACACTTTCATTGTAATACTTCATTAATTCAGCTTTTTCTTCTTCACGGAAGATTTTCGCATTTCCATAGTAACGCTCTTCAATTGGTGTACATCCACGCTCTAGGAAGCTCTTACCTTTAAATCCTTCTTTAAGAGCACCACTCAATGCTTTTAGAACACTCTTACCTGGGCTAGGAATGTAAGAGAACATTTTTAGTGAGTTTGGCTCACGGTAAATGTTATAACCACCAAATAGCTCGTCTGCGCCTTCACCTGAAAGAACAACTGTTACATGTTTACGTGCTTCTTTAGCAACGAAGTACAATGGTACAGCTGCTGGATCAGCTAAAGGATCATCCATATGCCAAATGATTTTTGGGAACTCATCCATAAATTCTTTCGCTGAAATGAATACGTTATGGTTTTTAACGCCTAATTTCTCAGCAGTTTCTTTTGCAACATCAACTTCACTGAAACCACGTTGCTCAAAACCAACAGAGAATGTTAAAAGATTTGGATTCATTTCTCTTGCGATAGAAGCGATGATAGATGAATCGATACCACCAGATAAGAATGAACCTACTGGTACATCACTACGCATATGCACTTTTACTGAATCATATAGTACATCACGAATTGCTTGGATATGCTCCTCTTTCGTTGCACTTGAAGCATTGAAATAAGGTTTCCAGTAGCGATGGATTTCCATCTCTTTACCGATTTCTTTTACGAAATAATGACCAGGCTCGATTTTATTAACATCAATTGTTAATGTTTCTGGCTCTGGGCCATATTGGTACGTAAAATAATGTTGTAGTGACGTTGGATTAACGCCTTTATCTTCCATCACATGCATAATACTTTTCTTCTCAGATGCGAAGAATGTAGTATCACCTTGCTGTGCGATGTATAGAGGTTTAATACCGAAGTGGTCACGTGCACCGAAAAGTTTCTTCTCTTCACGATCCCAAATCATAAATGCAAACATACCACGAAGGTAGTCTACACATTTTTCTTTCATATGTGCATACAATGCAATAATAACTTCTGTATCAGATTGCGTTGCAAACGTTGCACCTTTTTCAAGTAACATTTCACGTAATTCTACATAGTTGTAAATTTCACCATTAAAAATAATTACATATCGATCATTTTCATAAGTTAGCGGCTGATGTCCTGCCTCTAAGTCAATGATACTTAAACGGCGGAAGCCAAATTGTACATGTTCATCACGAAAATATCCTTCGTCATCTGGACCACGGTGGAAAATCATCGTGTTCATATTTTCAAATTGATGTTTTTCTGTTTCTGAAAACTCTCTAGGGTTTTCACATAAACATCCTACAAAACCACACATACTTCTTACCCTCTTTCGGTTTTCATTCTGTTTCTATACTACTATATCAACCCTATTTATACTAGCATAATCAACTGAATATGGCGACCAAAAACTATAAAAAAATCACTCCATTTCACATTTTTAACAATTTTTTATGAAAACATGAAAACTAGGCACTCACCTTTCTCCGCTTTTGTCATATGATATTGCAAATTGATTTCTAGGAGGGAATACCATGAGTGAAGAAAAAAAAGATTCTTCTCGCCCACCGGTTCGTAATTACTTAAAGCAAATTGATGATTTCTTCGAGCAAACACCTCTTCGCAATGTAATCGCTGATTTAAATCATTTTTTCCAAAAAGGAAACCGTTTATTAACATTCCCTGTAGATTTATATGAAGTTGGTGAAGAACTCGTTGTTACAGCTGAACTACCAGGTATACAAAAAGAGCAAATCCAAATTGAAATACAAAGTGAATACTTAAAAGTCTCTGTAAAAGAAGAGATACTCGAAGAGGAAGAAGAAACATCCCATAACTATTATCGCCGAGAACGTTCCATTTCAGAAGCATCAAGATTGATTAAGTTGCCGTATTCAATTAATAAAAAAGCAGCAAAAGCTTCTTATCAAAACGGCGTATTAGAAATTCGGGCGCCGAAACTTCCCCAACAACATGACATTTTATCCATAGACTAATGCAAAAAAAATAAGGGTGCTATGCACCCTTATTTTTAATCCACTAATCGCTTCATATCACGTATAATGTCTTCGTATGGCGTATTACTAATGCCACTATACTTTTTCATTACTTTTCCGTTTTGATCAATTAAATAAAATGCTGTACCATGCATGACCTGACCGTTCTCCGGCTTATCTACAAGTGATTGGAAATTATCTTTTGAAAACTTTGTAATATCTTCTAACGAATATCCCGTTAATAAATTCCAGTTACTAGTATCCTCTGTAAACTTTTGAATAAATGCTTTCAGATTTTCTGGTTTATCAAGGTCTGGATCTACACTAAATGAAACAAACTGAACGTCTATCTTCTCTTCTTTTGCCATCTTTTGCAGCTTGGCCATATTTGCAGTCATTGGTGGACAAACTGTTTGACAATTTGTGAACATAAAATCTGCAACCCAAACTTTCCCTTTTAAATCTTTTGTACCAAATTGCTTTCCATCTTGATTTGTAAATTGGAAAGTTTCTAAATCCCAATTCAATGGTTTACGAAGCTTTGAACCTGATCCACTACATCCAGCAAGTACAAAGAGACAAAATACAACCATAAGACCAATTATTTTTTGATAACGCTTCATTTATAAACCTCTTTTCTCTATCCTAAATTTAAATAGGTTATGTTTATAATAACAAAAGTTAACACTACGAGAAAATTGTTTACTACATTTGTTCACGAAATCGTACGAATTTACGTATGTTACTTCTTTATTTCAAGCGAATTACTAGACAAAATATATTTTTTTACTATTATTTCTATAAATAGAAGTGATAAAACTAATTTTATTGTTACTTTTGTAAATACCTTTCCCTATTTTTTAACAATTCCTTAAACATTAATCCATGTTTTACACTGTATTCCTTAACAACATTTCGGTACAATACAAATACAACGATTTTAAATGAGGTGATGTTCATGGCAAAGCGCTATGAAAATATGGATAATGTTAGTACAAAAAAATCAATTCGCTCTTTTTTACGCTGGCGTAAAGAACGAAAGCAAAACAAAAAAGATTTTTCTTTCTTAGTAGAACAATCACCCGTTAAACAAAGTGCATTTTTGCAAAGTAATGTAAAAAAAACGACTGTCACATGGATTGGGCATTCTACTTTTCTTATCCAAACGAATGGACTTAATATATTAACAGATCCAGTATGGGCCAATAAATTAAAGCTAGTTCCAAGACTTACAGAACCTGGATTCTCTATAGAAGCACTACCTAAAATTGATATTGTCCTTATTTCACATGGTCATTATGATCATTTAGATTTTTCAACTCTTCGTCAGTTGAATGATGATGTTCTATACCTTGTACCTATCGGATTAAAAAAATTATTTACTCGTAAGAAATTTAAACATGTAGAAGAGTATAAATGGTGGGAAAGTACGATAATTAACGAAGTTTCTTTTCACTTCGTACCTGCCCAGCACTGGACGAGAAGATTCTTATTTGATATGAATACGTCTCACTGGGGGGGATGGATTATTGATAATGAAACGACTATGGAAACCATATATTTTTGTGGCGACAGTGGCTATTTCCAAGGTTTCAAAGAAATTGGTGAACGCTTTTTAATTGATATTGCTCTTATGCCCATTGGCGCTTATGAACCAGAATGGTTTATGAAAGTATCTCATGTTTCACCTGAAGAGGCTGTGCAAGCTTATTTAGATTTAAACGCTACTCATTTTATACCGATGCATTACGGAGCATTTGCACTCGCCGATGAAACACCTCGTGAAGCAATAACTAGACTTCGAAATAATTGGAATTTGCGCATGTTACCATGGGAACAACTGCATGTACTCTTTTTAGGCCAAACTTTTATTTATAGTAACGCAACAAATGATAAGCAAATAAATGAAAAAATTGAAACTTTACATGTGTAACGTAGCGACTGATTTTCTACATCTAACATATAATATAGAAAATCCTATAGTGAAGGCTTTTACGGACAGCCCGTTACCTAACCTCTTTGCTCCAACTAAATTTTGAGGTGGGAGTTTTACTGTCCGCAAATTGCGGGATAAAGGGTGTTTTCTATGAATAGATATTTACAGACTCGCTATATCATTAGCGGTAGTGCCTGTATAGCTCTTCTTATTTCTTACTTTCTATTTACATAAAAAAGCTACTTGAAATATATTTTCAAGTAGCTTTTTTATTACTCTGCTAAATACATAAATCCGATTGCACCCGGACCTGTATGAGTACTAATTATAGGCGTTGTATAGAAAATTTCTGATTGAGCAAACCCACTCACTTTTTCAACCGCCGCTTTCATACTTTCAGCTAAAGGAATTGCTTTCGCATGTGGAATTGCAACAGCCTTTACAACTTTTCCAGCTGTATCTTGCTCAAATAACTTAGCTAATGTTTTTACAATTTGGCCTTGGCTACGAACTTTCGTTACAGGATTATAAACACCGTCTTCAAGACTAGCAATTGGCTTTATATTAAGCAGCGAACCGATAAACGCTTTTCCTTTACCGATACGTCCACCCTTCACTAAGTTTTCTAATGTATCTACTACTACATATAAACGAGTATTCTTTCTTACTTCATCTACACGTTTTAAAATTTCTTCTAGTGAGCGCCCTTCATTTGCCATTTTTGCAGCTTCAATTACTTGATATGCTAAAGCATGTGTAATAAATTGAGAATCAACAACTGTTACTTTTGTATCGGTCATTGATGCAGCACTATTTGCAGTTGCTACAGTACCACTCATTCCACTTGTCATATGAATGGAAAGTACTTCACTTCCATCTTCACCTAACTTGTCATACATTTCTACAAATGTACCCATTGCTGGTTGCGATGTTTTTGGTAATTCCTCTGATTTAAGCATTTCTTCAATAAATTCATCTGGTTGTAGATCAACGCGATCTAAATATGTTTGTCCATTTACAGAGATTGATAATGGTAGAACATGAATGTCATACTTCTCGATTACTTCTTGTGATAAATCTGCCGTTGAATCTGTTACAATTTTAATTTTTTGCATATTATATTCTTCCCTTTCCAATACGCTCTCCTTGTTATTATACTAGTATTCCCATTGCTTTCAACAATTTGGAACGAAATTTCATCAAATTAATTATATTTTTATATCTAAAATGAAAAAGACAGAGCTCCTAACCCTGTCTCTACTCTATATCATGCATTTTTTTCAAGAGTATTTGTTTTATATACATTTAAATAATCATTCCACTTCAAACAATTTTGTAAATATTCACGGAAAGAATATGCAAATCTTGGATGTTTTTGTTTTTGAATTTTTGCAATAAATAATTGAAGACGAGACTGAATTAGAAACGATAATGGATGCTGCGCCTGTAGGACAGGGATTTCGAATATTTTAATACAATCCCCTGTTGAATGAGTGAAATAAAAACTTTTCGTAATCACAATATCAATCCTCTTTTTCATTGGATTTTTGAACTTCCTCTACTTTGCGTTGTAACACGTTGTTTAAAGTGGAGTAAAATCAGACTTATATGATTTCTGTAGTCCTTATGGCTAGAAGATTTATACTCTATTCATCTCCACCTAATCCATCTTCCCATCCTAAATATCTCCGAGACGGGAATCTCATTATCCATCAATTGTTTAATACATTTAGTATAAGCTTATAAAAGCGCAAAGTTTGTCTAAATTTTGGAGATTCTATAATTTTTTTCTTCTATATATTGTATACGTTTATAGCTATAGTATAACCAATAAATAAAAAAGTGCCTTTATAACGAGGCACTTTTCGACTGCATTTCTTCTCTTTTCTTTTTCCTCTTACTAACAACCTTTGATAAAGCAATACTTACTTCATAAATACAAATAAGCGGCACCGCAACTAAACTATGAGATAAAAAGTCAGGCGGTGATATACAAGATGCAATGATAATCAGTGCTACGTAAGCATATCTTCTTATTTTTATTAAAAATTCCGCCGTAAGTATTCCAATACTAGTTAAAAACATTACAACGACTGGTAATTCAAAAATCACAGCAAATGGGACTGTTAAATTAAGTACAAAATGAAAATACTTTTCTGTCGTAAACATCGTATTAAACATTTCATTACCTATCGTAGTTAAAAAGTGAAATAGAAATGGCATTACAATAAAGTATCCAAAACATAAACCTGCAATAAATAATATAGACAATACCGGTATATACATTATTGTCATCTTTTGTTCATTTGGATGTAAACCCGGTTTTACAAATAACCAAATTTGTATAGCAGCAAAAGGAATTGTACAAACGATAGCAAATACTGTAGCAATCGAGAAAAAAATCCACAATACATCACTTGGACCGAGAACAGTTAATTTCATTGGTAAATCTTTTACAAGCCAAAAATAAATATCCTTTGTAAAAGTAAATCCGATAATTAAAAATAGTACAAAGGATAACACCGTATATATTACTCTTTTTCGAAGCTCAACAATATGTTCTACTACGCTCATTTCCCGATCTTCCAACTCGTTCACCACACTTTATTTATCCATTACAAGGAAAATACATTACATTTTTTCTTTCTTTTCCTTTTCTTGAAATGCGTCATCTGTCAATTCTTTCGTTGATTTTTTAAACTCTTTTAACGTTTCCCCTAAAGCCTTCCCGATTTCCGGCAATTTTTTAGGCCCAAATAAAATGAGTACTGCTACTAAAATTAAAATTAACCCTGGAAAGCCAATATTTGAAAACATTTCCCCATCCCCTTTATTAGTAGTTTCCTTGTCCTACTATTACATAATTTTATTTTGTCAAAAAAGTTTGAAAACGTCAACAAATCCATTGCCTTTTGTCAAAAAAATTCAAAAATATAATCAATTATACAAATTTCATTTTCTATTGCCCTTGTGTATGATATGGTAAGGGAAATGACATATTATTTCATGATAGTAGAAAGGATTTGCATTATGACTGAAAAAATGACACGAATGACCCAATTTGTAAAAGAAGAAATTGCAAATGCAATTACACATGGTATCGGTGCCATTTTAAGCATCCCTGCCTTAATCATATTGATTATTCATGCTTCTAAGCACGGTACCGCATCAGCTGTAGTTGCATTTACTGTTTATGGTGTAAGCATGTTCTTACTGTACTTGTTTTCAACATTGCTACACAGCATCCATCATCCTAGAGTTGAAAAAATATTTACTATTTTAGATCATTCAGCCATTTACTTATTGATTGCTGGCACGTATACTCCTTTTCTACTTATTACACTTCGTGGCCCATTAGGATGGACGTTACTTGCTATTATATGGACACTTGCAATCGGAGGTATCGTCTTCAAAATTTTCTTTGTACGTCGCTTTATAAAGGCATCAACTTTATGTTACATCATTATGGGCTGGCTCATAATCGTTGCCATTAAACCACTTTATGAAAATCTAACTGGACATGGTTTTTCACTACTTTTAGCGGGCGGAATTTTATATTCTGTCGGAGCTATATTCTTCCTTTGGGAAAAGCTACCTTTCAACCATGCCATATGGCACCTGTTCGTTTTAGGTGGTAGTGCGATGATGTTCTTTTGTGTACTCTTTTATGTCTTACCTACAGCATAGTAAAAAAGGTTTCAGCTTACTATAAGCTGAAACCTTTTTTAC
>NZ_QPEL01000130.1:0-11444 GCF_008368965.1 Bacillus sp. AY2-1
TTTAGCCATAGAAAAACTGCTCTTTTTACTTTTAACATACTTTTTTTAATTTTGTTCATACCATACTTAATCCATAATACAGTTTAACTAAATTTCATTTCAAAGTTTTTAGTTTCAAAAAATCCGATACATCCCATGACCTTACTACATTATTAACTTTTGTTCGCTGTCTGCTACCCCTAGACCATTGCAAACAAAGTATAAAAATAAGAACAATATCAACGAAATCGCCGCCATAATACATCAGCACGCCCCCAATTTCTGCTTGTTCAGTAACTACACCAGCAGGCGGATGAGCATATATGTATTTTGATAATATCCCATGACCAGCTGATGCAATTATTAAAATAATTGATCGGTACATATAGCTATACCTATGGGATATTAAATCAACATAAATCATTGATGTGGTAAACAGATATCCTGCAATAAAAACGTGGAAATGTATGAACAAATGAAGAAGTATACTTTCGTGCATCATCGAGTATAAGCTAGTCGTATAGAGAATCCATAGTCCTCCTAAATTAAGCAAGGTTGCGATAATTGGATGAGTAAGAAGTTGTAGAGGCCTACTCTTTAGTATCCTTGAAAGACGTCGCGCTGTTCTCACATTGAACGTTCGTAAAAAAAGAGTCATTGGAGCGGCTAATGCTATAAAAATTGGAGCAAGCATCCCAAGGAGTAAATGCACAAGCATATGCACTGTGAAATCATTATGAGCACGATGAGCTAAGGGCCCAACAACTGCTATTGCCACACAAATAAGTCCTAAAATCCAGAAGACACTTCGATATAACGACCATCGTTTGTAATGGCGATTTGATAAAATCGTGGCTACTATATAAATTATTAACATAATTAAAATGAATACGAATACTAAAATATCCAGTACATTCCATATTTCATGATGAAGATGGTTATTATTCATTTAAGCTTTTACCTCTCAATAATCTTTCATCAGTTCTTGTCTGAAAAACTAGCAGAATGCCAATTAAGAGCATTACAGTCGCAATTATATTCCATATTACGTCGTAGATAAGAACATTATCTACGTATCGAATCTGATGTATTTTCATTAGTTTGTGTTGAATTATACCGTCATATAATTGAAATCCACCACTACCAAGCATTAATCCGCTCCACCATCTTTTCAACCAAAATGCATTTCTACGGCGAAGATCAGCAACCATAAACAAGGAACCAATCGTTGCAAACCAACTAAAAGCATGAAAAAGACCATCTGAAATGAGTCCAATATCTGTTGTAGATTTATCATAGAAATGGTGCCAATGTAGCAGTTGATGAAAAATAGTTTCATCTATAAAAGCTACTAACCCTAGCCCAAACAAGATACCTGACCATAGATTACGGGTCAAATAAACAGAAGAGGTTAAATAGCTTGTATTATCGGTTTTGGTAACCATTAAATCCTATCCTTTCCACTAATGTATATTCTTATTTTTCCCAAAAGAAAAACGTGCTAAACATACTTAGTACCAAAGGAAAATAACATTCAATTAGATGTATCATATAAATACTTATTCTCAAGCGTATTTAATATTTTATTAAAACTCACTAAAAAAGCTTTAAGTGGTTCACCATTCTAAAATAGAGCTAGTATAATTTCTTTAACATTTTAGAATCAATCTATCTTTTTAGCATTTAATCAATTTATTAACAATGGAAATTACCATATAGTCTTAACTATTTGATCCTCTATAAATAAACTATAGTTTTTCTCTAATGATAATTTCCAAATCTTCATTTTAATATTGCATTTGTATTGCCTTTTGCACATTTTGAACATCATTTTTTAATAGTTGCTTTAAATCATAAGCTGGATAGTAACCACGCTCATACATAAAGTTAAAAACCTGTGCATGTAATTGTATAGCATCATTTATTTGACGGGTTAAAACTTCTCTAAGTCGCGGCGTTGCAGTTTCGGTAATCGCTATTGCATAGTTTCGAACAGATGTCTTTGCTAATCCAAGTAAATCTCCAGCGTAAAATCCAGTGTCATCACGATGCTGCGATTGAAATCCAGGAGCATAAGGATAAAATTGTACTAACTCTTGTAGATTGTTTTGGATGGCATTTATAGCTTTAATATATAACGATTGAAGTGCTTGATTAGGTACATTCCTAACTGATTTTTTTAATTTGATTAAACCGTTTGCTTGAAATGCTACTAATTCATGTAACTCCAATGTTTCATGCCAAGCTAGCTGATTAGGATAAGACATAGACGTTCCCCCTTAATATTCATTCATGCTACACTATGCAAAAAAATTCAAAAAGGGCCTATACTACATGAATTCATTTCAATCTAATTCATGATTGCTTATTATCCTTCTATGTTAATCACAATAAAGTATCCTTAATTCCTCTTCCCTACTTTTTTATATCCTTAATTTTGATTTTCAAAATGACTTCTTCGCCTTTACAATCTATAAATTTAATTTTTTCTTCCTTAAAAATCCCCATCATAATACATCCCTTCTTGTTTCGTTATAAACCATATTAGTTAGAAAATATAAATTTGAACATTGTACCTACATATTCCTTATATATTTTTCAAATTTTATAGCTACTTAAATTTATACGTTATTAAAGATCAACTATTAAAGTAACTACATTGAAGGGGATTCTTCATTAAATCATTTTATTTTTATAGATTAAAAAACAATTATTCTAGTCGTGTTAGTCACCTATTCTTAAATAATTAATAGGTTATATATTATGACTTAGGAGGGATAAAAAGATGACTATGCTTTATAATAAAGACTCTTTACAAAAAAATATTATTACCCTTCCACATTGGCAACGAGAAGCTTTCCGTTCTTTTAAATTAAAAATGACAGATAAAGATAAACCTTTCCCTTGTATACCAGCTCAACACGGCTTTACAGCAAATCACCTCAGGTACGGATTTATTGGTGATCCTAGAGATACGAATACTAGCGAGGATTTTGCTGCATTACTTAAAGAATATACTGAATGTTCTAGAGACACAGGTCAATACGCCTCACTCATTGTTTTTATTCATACACCAACAGATTTAAAGCAAGAAACTACCGTTGAGGATTTTGAACATATTTATTGGTCTCTACTTAATACAACTAGCCGTTTGGACGAGATGGAATGGCCTATGCACATTCCAAATGATCCTATGGAAAACACTTGGGAATTTTGCTTTCATAATGAATCATATTTTGTTTACTGCGCTACACCTGCCCATGTCAATAGACAAAGTAGACATTTTTCATGTATGATGCTTGCTTTAACTCCTAGGTGGGTTTTACAGGGAATTATGAATTCTGAGAAACGCAGTAGAAAACTAAAAAACTTAATACGTCAACGTCTAGCCGCTTATGACAAAGCTCCTATTCACCCTTCTCTTAAAGATTATGGTGAAAAAGATAATTATGAATGGCAACAATATTTTTTACGTGATGATGAAACAATTCCATCCAAGTGTCCCTTTTCTCGAATAATAAAATACTTGCATAAAAATAAGTAACCCACTCCACTTTTTATTATTTAGTTGTACAAACTTTAACCACTGAATAGATTTAATATAGATCAAATTTAGTGGGAGGAGCATATCATACGTGGGCATATTTTTAAGCTATGTTTTCTTAGGTTTATCATTATCTGCTCCAATGGGGCCTATTAATGCTGCACAGTTAGAAAAAGGTATTAGGAGTGGTTTTTTTCACGCTTGGATTCTTGGCATAGGAGCCTTACTTGCAGATGTCATCTACATGGTACTTATTTATTTAGGTGTCATTCATTTCCTCGAAAAAGATATTATAAAACTTTTCTTATGGTCTTTCGGCGCTTTTGTTTTAATCTATACAGGTATCGAAAGTTTAAAAAATGCAAATCAAATTAGCATTAGTAATACGAGAAATGATGATTCAGTTATTAAAAGCTTTTTTTCTGGTTTTTTTATGTCCTTATCTAATCCATTAACAATTCTATTTTGGCTTGGAATTTTCGGCTCTATATTAGCAAAAGCCGCTTCTTCCTATAATAAAGAGCAGCTTTTGTTATATAGTTTCGGGATTATTTTAGGCATTTTTATTTGGGATATTACGATGGCAAGTACATCTAGTATATTTCGTAAAATTTTGAATGCACGTATATTGTCTCTTATAACAGTAGTATCTGGAATATCACTTATTATTTATGGATTATATTTTGGTTTTCAAACTTACCAAATCATTTTTCAATAACTTCTATTATTTAGTTCTGACATACTATTCATGGTGTGAAAAGAAAGATACTTCATATAGCTGGATTCCTTTTTCGTGAGACAAAATGAACAATTATAGTAACAATAATAACTATTCCTAAAAACAACAAGCTCACTAAGAAACCAAAACGCGTTGTTTTTTGTAATAGTGTTCCACTAACAGCTAGTGCAATCATAATAAGACCAATAATACTTTTTATCTGCATCCACCCTTTTGGATTCATTAGTCTCCAAAAGGAAAGAAGGATTAAACTCCATGTATATAACAACATTAATCCAGCTGCAGTTGTTACATATTCATATATATTTTTTGGTAGTAATAAAGCACTAAGGATAGAAGCACCAAGCCCCATTATAATAAGAATTAAAGCTGGAAACGAGATATTTTTCTTGTTTTTTTTCGCAAACATCGCAGGTGCATCACCTTCTTCAGCTAAGTTCATTAATACACTTGTCACTGCAAATAATGAACCAACTAACGTTGAAAAACCCGCTAAAATTAATACTACATTTAAAATAAATGGCACATACGGCAAATTATAGTCTTGTAATGCTATTACAAAAGGACTTTCTTTCGTATTAAACTGATTTAACGGAACCATCATAATTGCCAACCCTAAAGAGACTACGTAAATAATCGTTAAAATCATTAACATTACTCTCCCTGATTTTTGTGCATCTTTAGGGTCTTTCAGTCTTATTGTCATTAACCCCATAATTTCGATTCCTCCAAATGCATAAAATGCATAAATCAGAGAGGACCAAGTGCCTTTTAATCCATTTGGGAACCAATCTTTAAAATTCCGTGGAATTTGCGCCTTATATAAACCACCCTTTATAAATCCTAAAATAACCAAAATAGCAATCACAATGAACCCTATAATAGCCGCGATTTTTATAATAGCCATCCATTTTTCTAAACGTTCGAATATTTTTACCCCTATAAAAATAATTAATATAGCCGCTACTCCATATACAGCAGCAAATATCCATAGTGGTATTTTAGGGAACCAGTAACGTGAAAAGATTCCTAACGCACTTAACTGGCTGCCCATAATAAGCAACTCCGAACACCAATATGTCCATCCGTGACTAAAACCCGCCCAATTTCCAAAAGCTTTTCTTGAATAAATGCGAAACGATCCTTTTTGCGGATCTTCCACAGCCATTTTTGCCAATGCTTCAAATACAATATATGTAGTGAATCCAGTTAAAATCAAAATAAGAATAATTGAAGATCCACCTATTTTAATCCCTATACTGGATCCTAAAAAAAAGCCCGTTCCTATCGTACAACCAATTCCAATAAGTGAGAGTTGCCACCATTTTAAATCTTTTTTTTCTTTCGTTTCGTTCTTAACATCATGACAGGTCATATTACGATTCTCCTTTATTCATTTTGAGAATGTCCCTCATGATTACTTAAGTACTTTTCAGCAAGCTTTTCAACAACATCAACGACATCATGTGCCTTTATTTTATGGTTTGCTACTCTCTCACTTCCTACAGAAATCTCAACTGTAAATAACGCTTCATATTTCATTTTTTCTGCCCCTTTCGCATCAAATATAACCTCTTATCTTTTATCCTTTTATTTCACAAAAATTCATTATGTATTTAAAACCTCGAGAGTCTAAAAGTTAAACAAATAAAAATGTATGAGAAAGGAGAGACGGCATGCCTCTCCTTTATATCCATTTCATATATAAAATTAACGAGTAACGCCACCGCCAAGTTGTTGCTCAGCTAGTGATACAAGACGTTTCGTAATTTCACCACCAACAGATCCGTTTGCACGAGCTGTTGCATCTGCTCCAAGTTGTACGCCAAATTCTTGAGCAATTTCATATTTCATTTGATCAAGAGCTTGTTCAGCGCCACGTACTAATAATTGATTGCTACTTCCACTGTTATTGTTTGACATGTTCATTCACCTCCTTCTTTCTTTAATATGTTAAATTACATGCTAAAATATATAGCTAATTAATTGGTAATTACGACCGTGAATTCAAAGGTATAATTGATGCCCTTTAAGCCCAACATAATAGTGTATAGGAGAACGAAATACAATATACGTGCCATGGGATATTATAAATAGGCCTCCATCAGAAAATGAAACGGGTTACGCTATATAAAAGCATAACCCGTTTCTAATGAAATATTTTATTCCATATACGTTTAAACAATGGAGGAAAATGATGAAACATATTATTGCTTTATTAATTAAATACACAGCGATAACTGCAGTATTACTTATCGTACTCAGTATCTTTCAAGGCATTTCCATTCCTAGAGTATTACTCATTTCTCTTTTCTTAACAGGAGCTGCCTATTTAATCGGCGATCTCTTCATTTTACCTAAATACGGAAATACGATTGCTACAATGGCAGATTTCGGCTTAAGCTTCTTCGGAATTTGGCTTTTAACATACTTGTTTACTAATTTAGATGCTACTCGTAATATTGGACTTTCTTCATTCTTAGCCGCTTTAATTATTGGCGGAATAGAGGTTTTCTTCCACATTTATATGAAGAGGTTAGTACTGCGTAACGACGATGAATTAAGAAATCACAATCATATTCATCATGATAAATATGCTATGGAAATGTCAGATGAATATATGGATTCTTCTACAATAAATAAATCTAAAGTTGAGGATACATCTAAAAAATAAAAAAGTGGCCAATGCCACTTTTTTATTTTTGTTTATTAAGCTTGATCAGAGTTTTTCACATGTAATGGAGGTGGAACTACCCACCCTTTTTTCTTACTTAAACGCAGTAACGTTACACCTGCTTGCGCTTTTTTCATATGAAATTGTCCAAATAGCATTCCGACATCTTCTCGAAGACATTTTCCCATCACTTGACTACATGTCACAAGTCCAGCTGCTAATCCTGTAGAAACCGCTGCTGCAATTTCTGCATCATTAATACGTGCTCCAGGAGGAATGTCTTCAATAGATGCAACTGGTCGTTCTGGCGGAGCTGGCGGTAAAGCTACGCCATTAACTTTTAAAAGAGTTTTTAACTCTTCTATTTCTGAATTCATATCATTTTCAATTAAGCTTTCTAAAAACTTCTTCAAATCTTCGTCACCTGTATGATTCATAAATACTTGATGGCTTGCGATTCCACCTTGTGCGGCTAGAAGATAACTCCAAATATCAAATACTTCTCCGTAATGTAACGGTTCATTTTGAGGGTTTCCACTTAAAATACCCATTTTTAAATTCCTCCCTTTCGAAAATATCATAATCAATATTGATTTCAATATTGAAATCAAATTTTTAAGTATGCTTTTTCCTGCAAAAGCTTTTCTACTATGCATGGAAAACACCTTTCCAACACTGCGTGTTTATTGTTTAGGAAAGTCGTTTACAAATTAAATACCCAAAGATTATGAAAGAAGATTATCAATAATCTTTGAGTGAGAATCCATTTACTATAAGGGTTTTTATTTTTATACATATACAAAAGAAATTGATTTACATATTCGCTATATTTTATACGAATTCTCTTAGCGGTTAGCTCTACCACCAAGTTGTTGTTCAGCCATTGCAACTAAACGTTTTGTAATTTCACCACCAACAGATCCGTTTGAACGAGCTGTTGTATCTGCACCAAGTTGTACACCAAACTCTTGTGCAATTTCATATTTCATTTGATCAAGAGCCTGTTCAGCACCTCGAACTAATAATTCATTACGATTTCCACTATTATTGTTTGCCATATTATTTCACCTCCGATGTTTTTAATATGCGACAAATTATGAAATAATAATTATCCTTTTTATGGAAATTAGATTATGAATAATTATTGAGTTTCTTCTTAAAATAGGGCAAAAGATATAAGAAAGAAGAGTTGCTATAACATACTTTCATAACAACACTATGTACAGGTTTCTCTTTACTAAAAATTTATATTTTATCAAGAGATACATATAAAGTGAAATTTTAATCAGTGGGGTTTTGTTCATCCCCGGGTGATTATCAGCCCTCATCAATCGGGCTTTTACGGGCAGCCGGCAAATAGCGAGATAAATTATGAAAAATGATTCCTAAGGAGATATGAGATGAAAGCTGTAACCTATCAAGGACCAAACCAAGTACAAGTTAAACAGGTTGATGATGCAAAGTTAGAGAAAAAAGATGATATTATTGTAAAAATTACTTCAACTGCTATTTGCGGTTCTGATTTACATTTATATCAGGGCAACATGCCTTTACCTCCAGGTTACATTATTGGTCATGAGCCAATGGGCATTGTTGAAGAAGTTGGTCCAGATGTTACTAAAGTGAAAAAAGGAGATCGTGTTGTCATCCCCTTCAACGTTTCTTGTGGACATTGTTTTTATTGCCAACATGAAATGGAAAGCCAATGTGATAACTCCAATCCTCATTATGATTCTGGTGGATACTTTGGTTATACAGAGAAATTTGGTAACCATCCAGGTGGACAAGCAGAATATTTAAAAGTTCCTTTTGGAAATTTCACTCCATTTGTTATACCAGAATCATGCGAACTTGAAGATGAATCTTTACTGTTTTTATCCGATGTTTTGCCAACAGCCTATTGGAGTGTAATAAACGCTGGTGTTAAGCCAGGTGATACTGTTATCGTCCTTGGTTGCGGGCCTGTTGGATTAATGACACAAAAATTTGCTTGGATGCAAGGTGCTAAGCGTGTAATCGCAGTCGATTACTTAGATTATCGTATAAATTATGCAAAAAAGATTAACAATGTTGAGGTATTTGAGTTTACAAAATTCCCCGATATGGGAGAACATTTAAAGGAAATCACACATGGCGGTGCCGATGTAGTCATTGATTGCGTGGGCATGGATGGAAAAAAATCGCCACTAGAATTTCTAGAACAAAAATTAAAATTACAAGGCGGAACTCTCGGCCCTATTCAAATCGCTACGAAAGCCGTAAGAAAATATGGAACGGTTCAAATGACTGGCGTTTATGGTGGCAATTATAATGCATTTCCACTCGGAGCATTTTGGGTTAGAAATATTAACCTTAAAATGGGACAAGCACCTGTTATTCATTTTATGCCGGAACTATTTGAAAAAATAATAAACAAAGAATTCGATCCAAAAGAGATTATTACACACAAAATCCCCCTTGAAGAAGCGAGCTATGGTTATCAAATTTTTAATAATCGTGAAGATGATTGTATAAAAGTCATTTTAAAACCTTGAAGATACAATTTATTATTCTTAATAAAAAGATAAGATTACACTCCGTAATCTTATCTTTTTTATTAAATTGTAAGTAGCTATTCCCCCATTTTCATCTCATATCGAAAATAGTTATTTCCAAAAGAATTTGCATTTTGAGATCATGATTTATTGGTAAAAAAATGAATTTGAGTATTAAGTAACCAATTAGCGGACACGATAATAATGTTAACTAACTTAAAAGAGGTGTACTTCATGTTTTATTATAAAGAAGAACTGATTAATATTATCAAGCCGGACAAGCCAGATCCAGCTGCCGCAAAAGTTTTACAAGAAATATTAGGTGGGCATTATGGCGAAATGCGTACAATGATGCAATACTTCTTCCAAAGCTCAAATTTTAGAGGTAAAGAGAAGCAATATCGCGATTTACTTCGAGGTGTTTTTTTAGAGGAAATAAGCCATGTAGAACTTGTACAACATACAATTAATCAGCTACTAACTGGATCTGGTGAACCTACGCCAGGAAATGCTGGTATTGACAACGCACCGCTTGATGAAGCGGTTAAACATGCAAACCCTCACCACTTTATTGTAGGTGCTCAAAGTTCATTACCTGTTGATGCAGCTGGAAATCCGTGGAATGGATCTTGGGTATATAGTCATGGAAACTTAATTAGCGATTTACTAGATAATGTCGTACTTGAATCTACAGGCGTACTTCAAAAGACTAGAATTTATGAAATGAGTTCTAATCAAACATTTAGAGAAACTCTTGCATTTTTAATTGTACGTGATAATGCACATCAAAATGCTTTCGCAAAAGCTTTAGAGACATTGGGTGTTGAATGGGGAAAACTCTTCCCTGTGCCGAACTATGATATTAATAAATACCCAGAGTGCAGAAAGTATGTAGACATGGGATTCCATAACGCACAATTTAATTTTAGCTTAGATCCAACAAGAATGGGAGAAATATTCCAAGGTGAATCACCAAGTAGAAACAAAGGAACATTAGCAGTAACTGACCCGCCAAAAGGTTTTCCTGTACCAGAACTTCCTGAAATGCCAAATGAGCATAGTCCTGGATTAAAAGATATGGGTCTTTAAGATCATTATGGCCAACTATTGATTCATGGTTGGTCATAGTTATTTATAAAGATTCATGTAAACTTGTTGTTAACATGATAGGATGTTTTAATAAATCCTCTTTATTTAAAAGTGATGTTGATTATATTGCTGCTCCTCTTAATTTTGTTTCTATGAACCATTAAACGCCACTGTATACTTACTTATAATCTCCCTACCTCTATTCACGTATAACATCCTTATATTGTAAACAAAGAGGAGGGACTTCTCCCCCCTCTTCTTTTAATTTTTCTTTAAAAGAGTTGCTCCTGCAATCCCTGGGTGTGTCATTTCGAATGGATCTAGAATTAATTCTAAGTCTTCTTGTGACAGTACACCATTTTTCACACAAAGTTCTCGAACGGATTGCCCTGTCGCGATTGCTTCTTTCGCAACGCGAGCTGCTGCTTCATAACCGATATGAGGGTTCACGGCTGTAATAATTCCTACACTTTTCTCAACATACTCTTTTAAGCGATCTTCATTCGCTTCAATTCCTTTTAAGCAATTATCTGTAAAGGCACGGAAACCGTTATTCATAATGCTAATCGATTGCAGTAAGTTGAAAACAAGTACTGGTTCCATAACGTTTAATTCTAATTGTCCTGCTTCTGAAGCAAGGCAAATTGTATGGTCATTACCAATTACTTGGAACGCAATTTGATTAATTACTTCTGGCATAACAGGGTTTACTTTCCCTGGCATAATAGAAGAACCTGGTTGGCGAGCTGGTAACATAATTTCAGCTAAACCAACACGAGGACCTGATGCCATTAAGCGAAGGTCATTCGCAATTTTAGACATATTCATCATACATACTTTCAGTGCTGCAGATACTTCAGTATACGCATCCGTATTTTGCGTTGC
>NZ_QPEL01000131.1:0-25352 GCF_008368965.1 Bacillus sp. AY2-1
AGCATAGATTGTAACCCAGATACCTTTACCTTCAGCTTCTAACTTTTTATCTAGTTGAGACAAATGCTCTGAAACTTTTCTTTTTCCCCATCTTCTAGGAAACCATTGAAAAACCTTAGGAACATTATATTTTTTATTATACCAAGTATTCAATCTCCCAAAAATGAAAAAAAACAAAACAATAATTATAATACGAAAAATATCAGAATATGAAATTCCTAAAACCATATTATATTTTCTCCATTTCCACCAAAACTCAGATAATTTACTTCTTAATCCTAATTCATCCTCTGTTTCGAAACCCTTAAATAATAAATGAATTATTTGATTATGATTAAAAAACACATTATATTCTTTTGATAAATTACCATGAGGATATGGACAAGAAACATAATCGCATAATTTATTATCAGCTTGTTGTTGCTTTCTTCCATAAATCATAAGAGGTTGATTAATTTCTTCTATAAGAGCTACAGAACCAATTGGTAATAATTAGCCTCCAATTGGAAAATAAGGGACAAACAAAGACAATCTACTCAGCTACCCTAAGATTTTAATGGTTTAATATTTTGATTTTCAAGTTTGCCTTCACAAATTCCTGTTAACACTAATAATAAGAAAAACAGGCCGTAACGGGCGATCAATTTGATCATAAAGGTCATACGCTTCGCCAAGTGGAACATCCGAATCATGTGGTTGTTCACCCTGTAACAATTACTAACAGCGCGTAGAAAACATTTGGATAAATAAGAGGCAAATAAATGATTAAAAAGTTGTAACCCCTACTATAAGAAATACTATTATTACTAAAGGAAGAATGATAATCATAAAGGATATTATTATTGTTAATAATGCTTTCCATGCTGAAAATTGGTGTGCTTCTCCTAAACATTTTAAGGAAATAATGATTGTCCAAATTCCAATAACTATATCAATTATGGCAAAAATAAGAAACAAAATCGTTAAAGTTATGCTACTCTCCATTTTCGGTGTCTCACTCGTAAAGTTTTCTATCCCAAACAAGAAAAATGAAGGCACCCAAACTAATATAAGAGAGTAAACGTAAGGGATATAAGAATAGGCAACTGAGTAACGTGTTTTCTCAAAGGTACCTTGTCCACCAAGTTTTTTTGCCACCCAATTAAATAACGCTGGTAGCAAAAAATAATAAATTAAGAAAGCAACGAAGGTACCGAATATAACCATTGAGATTATTGAAACTGGACTACTTATTGAATCCCCCATATTTTTAGAAGATGCTCGATCTAAAGTCTGTACGAATGAGCCTAGTAAAATGAGTAAAAACACATTCTTTGGTTTGGATATAAAAATTTCTTTCATTGTATCACGTGGTTTTGTCCAAATGGAGAACCAAGGATTAAGCGCACGTTTAAATTGATTTTCTGGAGTTTCCATATAAAAAACATTCCCCTTTCTTAAAACATATTAAATGTAAATCCCTAATTATCCCAATTATGTACATATAAATATTAAAGCATAAATAGTCGATTATTTAAATGTAAATATTCAATCATTTAATTTCATCTGAAACTTAGGGGGAGTGCTTCTTAGCAATTACCTCTATATTTTCTTACATTTTTAACTATGGGCTGATTAGTTACTTTCATTTTTGAGTACCTCACATTCTTTAATACACGGGATAAACAGCTATAATCTTATCATCAATAAGAACAAACCTAATTTCCATTCCTTGAGATGTTTTACCACAATATAATCTTCCACTTATACATCTTTTATTGCTATAAGCCTCGTAAATGGCTTCCATAAGAAGAATGCAATTATACACTTGAAATGCAACAAATCCTCTTTAAAAGCCTATACGTATTTTCCCTCCATCTTCTATATGCTTACGTAAATAATAATACTTATGGAGTTCTATAATCATATAAAACAAAGCAAACGAAAACACTGTGCATGCAGACATAAATACAATTGCCCCCATCTGTTGTGTTGCAATGCTAAGAATTATATTAGCAATTAACTGCCCCAATCCCGCTGCAATAGCTGCTACTTTTACACCACCAGTTCCTTTCGATGATTTTGATTTTTTTCTTGGTTCCTGAAGCTTTTCAATATGATTTTTATAAAAATGATACAAAGCGAAACTATACAAACCAAATGAAAGAATAAAATAGATGGGAGTTTGTAATTGTAACACTTCATAAGCATATTTTTGAGTTATAACTAATAATCCGACTGAACATATGGCGCCATATACTCCTCGAAATAGAGTGTATTGTAACTGTCGTTTCCGAGGATTGATAGCAATCCATATCGCCCACAAATTTAAAAAAATAACTGGAGGAGTTACTATATATACATAGAGTAATCGAAAAGGATTCGCAAAAGCAGGCAAAAGAACAAACACATCTGCCCCCAAAAGGACAAGACCAATTACGTGGACTCTTATTTCATTTACAGGATAAAGAGCCATATAATGTGCAAAAGCTTTCTTATTAAAATCTAGACTTTTTTTCATGTTAATTAAACCACCCCGCTACTGTTCCAATCAGTAAAAGTTTCATAACTATTCATTCTCTCCCCCTAAATTTATCCATAATATTATGAGCAACTATATTCCATAGTAAAGAAAGTACGGTAACAAAAAGTACAGCTAAAGAAAAATAAATCCTATCCTTCCATGTATCATGTACAATCATGCCTAGTATAATCATTATTAACGCACCAACACATATAACTATTTTTGAAAATTTTCGCATTCTATTATCTCGCTTCCTTCTCAAACTTAAATGAAACTCCTGCGGAATCTATAACCATACCCACCTATTACAATCTCACCTTTGGAACTTATATCATAATCACCTAATACAGGTATATAATTAGGTATCTTAATTTTAGTAATTTCCGCTTCATATGTTTGCAACACTATCAACGTTTCAAATGTCCTTTATACATTCCTTATTTAACCCCAAAACATTAAAATATGAATATTATAAAAATTAACTATCTACTTCCCATCAAAATTACGGTAATCCTATTAAGCCTGGGATTACTCCTTCTACCTTCGCCCATTCAAACGAGCACTCAACTAACATTTGATTCTTACACTTAATTCTTAATAAACCTTCTTCTATCGTATTTATTTCAAAATAATCAATTATATTTTCTGTCCCTAAACCTTTTATTGTTAAATTATGAATAGTAAAGAAAGATATCTCTACATAAATTACATCCCACTTATCCCATCTTTTTGGCTTGTTTTCAACATTTTCCTTTGTCATCAATTGAATAACTAAAGTAGGACCATCTCTTTTAAGACGCACATCTAATAACTCTGATTCTTCAAACTTTGGTATTTTCCCAAAAATACTAATTAACGCTTGTGGATTTAAAAATTTAAATTGATCAATCATTTTTATACTTCCTATTTTTTATTTCTCTTCTCAAAATAATAATGATCCTCCATACGATCTACCTGTCCTGTTCGTGTATTGTATTCAAGTCTTACATTATGATGCGGTGACTGATCTCCAATTCCACCTTCTCCAAACTTATGACCCTCTGAATGATCTTGATTGACCTTTTACTTCATATGTAAATTCTCGAGTTATAATAGGCTGTTTATTATCATTTAATATCCTTTTACCATTACTATCTGTTAATAGTACCATTTTTTGACTAATCGGGTGTTGAAATCTAGGTATATTTAATTGTCTTTTAATTTCTTTTAAACTAGCCCCCCTAGATTCATGAGAATTTCCCCCCTCAATCTTCTTAACTTTGAGATAATATTAAAAAGACTTATGCGTAATTCACATAAGTCTTACTTTTGTTACTCATAATTAATTATTCGTCCTCGTCTTCAAACTCATATAAGCTATCAAGTAATTCTGCAAAAGATGAACAAACAGGATAGATTGATTCTTCCATTTCTTCTTCCTCATGGTCCCAAAATACGACTGTTGGTGACTGAGGATTATTTCGGTAATCAAAGCATAGAAGGTTACCAAACGGGTCTCTAGCAAAAGGATATACTTTATCTACCAATCTATCTTTTATACTATTATATGTTTGCAGCATAGAAATTTTTCTCTCAGAGTCTAAGGATAAAAGGTTATTAAGTGAATCTTCATCCCGATTAGGAATATTGAATGTATCTGGAGTAGGATAGCCACCATCATATTTCTTTACACACTCAATAAAATCATTAGGAAATTTAATACCAAAGTACTCTTCTAATTGTTCAATTTGTTCATCTGTAACTTTTTTCTCACTTACATTAATCCATGTAATGTTGTTCATAATTATAAACCGCCCTATCTTTTCCTCAAATTTTATATCCACCTGTATGACCAGTATCGTGATGTATCTGATAATCTACAAGTTGTATTCGACCAGGTTCCTGATTATGAAAGATTTAAAATTAATTCTGCTAAACTATCACAGATTACTTCGAAGCTTCGGCTTTCATAATCTTCTAATTTTACTTGTCCATTTTCATTATCTACAACTACCAAGAGACCATTGAATTCCATACCAATAGGAATATTATTCAGTTGATTATCATGTGCGCCTTGGTACCCTTGTAAAGATACATAAAAATCATGCAGTTCAATTCCTGGTATAACAGAATTTAATTCAAAATCATAACCTAAATAATTACCTCCTAAGTCTAAAAACCAATAAGAATTAGAATATTCTTTAATTGAATTATATAATTGTATCCCCAAATCTTTTTCTATATTAGAAAAATCATGAATTATATTTTTTTCTAACGGTTTCCAGAATACGTATCCCTCTATATCTGGTTCTCCTTCATAGATAAAAGCCTCTGCTTCTTCTATCCATAAAGATTTTGGCAATGAATTATTACAATCTTGCCACTCTCTAATTATTTTATCAAAACAATTTTTCATTTCATTTTTCATTTTTTTATTTACCGCCTAATGTATGATGTTCAATAAATTTCTGAAGCATTTCTACATATCCTGCATCTTTTCCCCCATGCTCCAATCGATTTTTCTGCGTTATGAATCCCTCCAAAACCAGGATGTAGTGGCAGCGGAACACCAACAGCTTGACCACCACCAATATGGTGATGGACTAATTTAGTTCCACGTAATCCAGTAAAATCATATTGTAGAAATTCCCCTCTAAATCATTAAGGATTTAGAGGGGAATTTCTTTATC
This sequence comes from Bacillus sp. AY2-1, assembly GCF_008368965.1. Classification (NCBI taxonomy): domain Bacteria; kingdom Bacillati; phylum Bacillota; class Bacilli; order Caryophanales; family Bacillaceae; genus Bacillus; species Bacillus sp. AY2-1. The sequence continues at coordinate 5,173 of NZ_QPEL01000131.1, forward strand.
ACATAAGTAATATCATTTCTTATTAAATTTACTGTGTATCAGTTCAAAGAATTTATTTGTACCAAGTGAAATTGCGCCAATAATAAGAACACCAATAATAAAATAAATCTTTTTAAATAAGTTGTAAGGAGATAAAATAGCAACTACAAGAAGTATTATAATTGCAACGAATGTGACTAATTTCCCAACTTTAAATGCTTGCATATCAGCTTTCCTCCTTCTGGATAAAAACAGCCAATATAGTCATACATCACAGGTTCTTTAACCATAAGTTTTTGTTTCCTTCCATAAATCACAATACTTAAAATTCAATAAACCTCTTTAAAAGGTTTCATGTGTTCTACCCCCATCTTCTATATGCTTCCTTAAATAATAATACCTATGGAGTTCCATAATGAAATGAAACAACATAAACGAAAGCATGGAATATACACACATTAATACAATTGCTACCATCTTTTGTGTTGCAAAACCAAGACTGATATTAGCAATGAGTTGACCCAATCCTACAAAAAACAATACTCCAAAACTAGAGTTTTTTTTCGATGATTTTGATTTTTTGATTGATTCCTGAAGTTTTTTAATATGATTTTTATAATAATAATGCAAAGCAAAAATATACAAACCAACCGAAAAAATAAAATAGATAGGAGTTTGTAATCCTAACATTCCATATGCAAACTTTTGGGTTATAATTAATAATCCTACTGAACATACGATGCCAAATACCCCACGAAATAGAGTGTATTGTAATTGCCGCTTCCTAGGATTTATAACAATCCATATTGCCCATACATTTAAAAAAGCAACTGGTGGAACTATTATGTACATATATATCGGTTGAACAGGATTCGCAAAAGCAGGTAAAAGCACAAATATATCTGCTATCCCAATCACAAGAGTAATTATAGTCGATCTTATATCATTTACAGCATAAAGAGCCATATAATATTCAAAAGCTTTCTTATTAAAATCTATACTTTTTTTCATGTTAATTAAACCACCCCGCTACTGTTGACCAAGTTTTTTTCATTTCCCCTTTAATACATAATGAGTAAAATATGAATCGGTTAATTTTACTAAACATATTATGAGATTTTGTCGCGAATTTTCAAACATCAAATCTTTCTATTGAATATTAGCATATAATCAATTCTAATCATGAAACATTCTACCTTTTATAATAATTTTGGATAAGTTATAAATAGTCTCTACCTATTAATATTGTATAATTCAATAAATTTGTTAAGACTGTCTTCTAATCTCTTAATTGTGTTTGGATACTTTTTTGAATAATCCTCACACATTTTTTTTAAATAATGATAAAATGTTTGATAATCAATTATTACCTCATCACCACTGTATAATACAAATTCTACCCCTTCAAATGAATCTCCATTGGCAATATCATACTCATCCAAATCTCCTGGAAAAGTACATGCGCCATATTCCTCTCCAAATCCTACTCCTTCACAAACTGAATTGATTACCTTTAAAAATCTTTCATCATCTACCATATTAAACACTGCTTGTATAGGAAAATGGGTTAAATCTAGTAAATCCTCATCTTTTAATCTAAATTCTCTTTGCATACATATCTCTCCTCGTATATCTTTAATTTATTCTGGAAAAAAAGAAGAGATTTCTCCACCTTTATGGTATCCTCTCCAAGTTATTTCTTTACCGTCAACACCCGCCCCTTCTCTCGAAAGAACTCCATCACTGGTTTTTAATTTAGCGTCATTAGCTGCTTCAATTCCACGGTTAATAAATTCCTTATCACTTATAATTTTAGGATCATAAATGTTGTTTGTGAATACTTTATTTCCATACTCTCCTGTAGGGGTGCCATCCATATTTAACTTAGGCATATTGTATTCTACTGTTTTTACACCTAGAATTTTTGAAGGTGATTCACTGACTATTTTTAATATTGTTTTTAAAGAACTCTTCACTGTTGTGTGCTCCATCAATACCTCTCCCTCTCCTTCTTGGAACAGAGGGATCTATATTTTTAATATGATTTTCTAATTTAGGAGTCGCTTTAAACTTTCAAGTGATTTAATGGTGAATGTTTTTGATACTTTTTACCTATTATGGACATTAAAAAAGCTTATGCAGGTTATACATAAGCTTTTTTACTCATGATTAGATATTTTTCAAATGCTACACCTTAATGCAAGTCTTAAAAAGATTAAATATAATAGTCAGGATTTTCATCCATTTTAATTAAAAATTCTTCTAAAGAATCCGCTATTTTCTCATCTTCAGAGTAAGTAGGACATTGACCTAATTCATTTTCCTCTTTAAATTTAATTGTTAAAAAGTTAAGTTCTGTTACTTCAAAAAACACTAATGAATCATCATCTAGGTTTGGATTATATTCATAAATATCTTGCCTTAAACGGAAATCTGCAACTGAAATCGGGTCCATAAATCTGTTGAAAAACGTTCTTGTATCAGACTTAAAAAAACCACAACCTATTTCTTGATAAAAGCGTTTCAGTTCTTTTGGAAGTTCCATTTGTAATAAGCTTTCTGCCTCATCTATCTCATCTTGATATATAGGATAGAAAATAGGTTTTTGTTTAGAACGGACACTTCTGTCTGCTACAACATATTCTTTTAAAAAATTAAACATAATTTTTAATACCCCCTATTAAAGAAGGGTTATTTTTAACGCTTCCTCAAGCATTGTATTAAAATCATTATATGTGTTCATTACCGTACCTGATGGTTTATCAAGTTCTAAATAAGTACCGTCTGATAAGCTCTTACAAAACCACGCAATATTTGAATCGCCAAAGAAAAGATACTCTTTTTGAAATTCATTTTCATACCAAATCTCATTCGTGTCTATAAAACCGCAAATATGTTCATCTTTTTTTGTTTCTAGTAAAGAAGAATCAACTCCGTAAAGTACCAGTCCATCAAAGTCTAAACCATTTACAGTTTTAAGAAACTCTTCGTATTCCCTCGGTAAATCAACATTAAATTTCTCTTTTACATGTTCTCTTAATCTTTGAACTTCAGTATCCGTTGCGGGTATATTCAGCTTATAATTAACACTTTTCAATATATCTCCAATTTCCAAAATCATATTTTTCCACATATAAATTTCACCATTGCTTCAGCTTGAATCAGTTCAAAAATTTCTTTTTCATTTCCCTCATAATTGTTTAACATTCTTAGAATTTTTAAATCCTTTACATCCATGTCACTAACTCCTATCAATTATTTTAGGACTTTCTTTTACATGTTTGCTTCTGAATCCCATACCTCGATAAATTCAAAACCTTTTAAATCACTTTCTAACACTGTATTTCTAAATTCATCTGATACAAAAACGGAAGGAATATGTAATATTTCATTTAAGTAAACTTTAAATATTGTTTGGTTCTTAACCATATTAGGTAAGAATGCGTATTTTTTGAAATCTATTACTAAGCCAGAACGTAGTTTCTTTAGTATAGCTTTCTCATAGTTAATAGCATCTAGTGCATTTAAAACGTTAATTATATAATACACTTCTCCCGTCACATCATGAATTAGGGGAAGAAATTCTACATTATCACCAAGTATAGACTCTAAAAATTTTTTAGCTTTCCCACTAACCATTGGCGTACCAACTTCTCCCCAAAAATGAGGCAAATCACTTTGATTTCCTTCTTCTACACATTTAATACGTATTTCTCCCCATGAATCAGATGCTTTTACTGCCGAGTCAATTTTCCCTTCAAAATACTTTTTAGAATCTTCTTCTAAGTTCAATAGTTGAAAGGATTCATAGTCATCAAATGAACTCTTTAATTCCCAAATTTTCATTTTTACTCTCCTTTGTTATTTTTCTATTATAAGATTACTCTTTCTTCGGTTTATTTAATTTTAATTCACCATTCAATAAACGTTCTCTTATATCATGTAAGGCGTCAACAGCATCTTCTTGAGTACCGCCCCGTTTCTTAACAAGACTTAATACTCTCTCTACTTCAAGTATATACTCTGAACTATGCTTTCCTATGTGTAAGACTTCAGTAGTCACGTATTTATTAACTTTATAAGGTAAAAATACTCCATTAGCCGCCGAATCATGGTCTATCCCAAATTCCTTTAATAATTTTTGTGCCTTTTCTGCCCTACTATCATTCCAAGGTGTTAGATGATGTGCTGCATTAGAATATGGGGGTGGTTCAATCCCTGCATCCTTAAGTTCTTCACGTAATATTTTAGATGCTGTATACGAATCAGGATACTCATTTTTCACTTCAACTCTATCAAGAACTTTATCCGCATAATCTTTTATTACTTCTTGTACACCTTTAACTCTACTTCTTCCACCAGTTTCAGAAAACATAAATGTATCACGGGCTTCTTGTAAAACTTCAAATGTTTTTATCTGATTGCTACCAAAGCCACTAGTACCTGCGAATGCAAATCGTTCTTTCAATGGTAAATGATTCGAAACAGACGAAATACCTTCTGAGAATTTTGTTAGATTTGCAGTAGTTGCTACCTTCGATACTTTACTTAATCCTTTATCACCAATAAGTCCTAATCCAACTTGTGTTAAAGCATAACTTCCCCACTTTGCCCGACTTTCTGCATCTCCATTTATTACATCATTAATAAATGAATCTGACAATGCATTATACATCGTACTAAGGGTATCAATAGGGTGCAAAGCAGCGTTCCCCATGTTTTCCCACGTTTCCCAATCTCCTAAAGCTTTTATTCCGTCTATTGTATCGCTAACTGCTTGTCCCGTACCATCTACAATACCGTCCCAAATTTTTTCACCAGTAGATTTTTCAGGTAGCTTACCACACATTTCACCTTCTTCAATTGAATTGGCAGCTTGTCGTGCCCTCTCTTCTGTAATCGCTTGAATTGAAGTTGTCCATTCCATATTCAACCCTTGCGTACTAAATGTACCACTTGCAGGACTAAACCCTTTCCCACTTTGAACTTCCGCAAGACCTGCAGCAATACTAGCTGCTAATTGAAGTGCTGTACTATAATTATTACTAGAGGTCTGATTGAATTGATACAAATGATCCAGCTTTTCTTGCAGTTTTTTCCTCATAACAGTAAAAAGATTCGCCATAGCGTCCATACCTGGGATTGGCATAGCTTGACTGATGGCTTCCATACTTGCTTTCATTCGGTCAATTTCTCGAATTTGTTCTAATATTTCTTGTTCAATTACATCTGTGGAAGCGACTTGTGATTGAAATTGACTTGGAAAAGCATCGTTCTGGCGAATTAACTCTTCACACAGATAAATGATTCCTTGCGCTAAAGGACGAAAGGTTTGTACAAAAAATGATTTTGCACTGCTATAAGTTTGTCCTTGTAGAACAGTATCAATTGCAAAGGCATCAATTGACTGAATGACTTGTTCCATACCTTGAATAGTAGCGTTACATACAGCATTCATGCTTTGAGTTTGGCTTCGTACCTCTCCCAAATACATATTTAAACTCATGCATTGACCTCCCTTGTTAATTGTTGTTGTTGATAGGAAAGGGCGTTTTCTAAATCATTAAGGTCTCGTCTTTCTTTAAGCAACGTTTCTTTTTTGTTTTCCAATTCAAATGTGACTTTTCGTTCAATATGTTGTGCATCTTGATACGTATTCATAAAAAACTGGGACATTTCTCTATCACCATGCCAAGTTCCTAAAATTCGATCAAACAAACGACGATTTCGACTTCTACATTCATAAAAATCTGCTTCCGCTTGTTCTTGAGCTTGAATCGCAGATTGATTTCGGTCTTGTTCTTCAAATACACTTCGTAACTTTTGATTTACTTGATTAATTTGTTTTTCAATATCTTGACTCATCTTTTTCCTCCTACTATTTTACTTTACGTAGGTTGTCACATTAGCGAAAAGTATTGTGAAGTTCGTTATCCATTCTCTCAAATTCATTAGATACCGAATGAATATTATCAACCGCTTGTTGAAAGGCAGCGGAAAATTGTTTCGTCAAGTCTAACATTTGTTGATTCGCTTCTTGTGCTTTGAAGTTAACAGATAATGTTGTACGCGTCGCCTTTGTTATAGAACGAGTTGTTGCACTTTGAATCCTATCAGGGGCTGATCCCATTTTCGTAGCAATTTGCGTTGCTGTTTGTAAATTACTTTGAAATTGTCCCATTCTTTCAAACCCTTTCTATAAGTTTTCCAAACGCATCAAAGAAATCTCATAAAATATATATCCCTATCAATATCACTCGCTCTAGGCATGCAATCAAATGAGCCATACACTATAAGCTGTATGGCTCATTTGAAATGCTTGTTATATAGAGTATGACAATTTTTATTTCAAACCGAAATTACGTGATAATTCTTCATCATGAGAAGCAACAGCTTCTGCAGTTTTATTCAGCTGCATATTAATTTCTTGTAATAGCTGTGCGAAGTTTTGTACTTTTGGCTTTAATTCATTGAACTGTTGATCAAAACCTTCGAAAGCACGACCTTCCCATTCTCCTCTTAATTCATTTTGCAAGTTTTGTAGTTGACTTAAAATGTCCTCAATTTGATTTGCACCTTGTCCATATCGAGCCGCTTTCGATTTAAGCTCCTCTGGTGACATACGAATTTGTCCAGTCATTTTCATTTCCCCTTTAATACATAATGAGCAAAATATATATTAGTTAATTTTACTAAATATATTACAATGTATTAATTTGAACTTTTAAACAATTTATCTTTCTATTGAATATTAGAATATTAATATTCTACTTTTTCTTGCTTTACAAGATTTTATGCAAAAAAGACCACCAAAATGAACTGACCCCATAAAGTTAGACAGGTCGTTTCATTAGGCAGCCTTTAGGGCATGAGTTCGATATTGTACCGGACTCATGCCTTTTAGTTTTTCCTTAATTCTTTTGTGATTATAATAATCGATATATTTTTCAAATTCTTGTTTAAAGTGTTCTATGCTTTCAAAATCTTTTAGATAAAGAAATTCAGATTTCATAATAACAAAGAAACTTTCAATAACCGCATTATCGTAACAGTTCCCTTTACGAGATATACTTTGCGTAATCTTGCGTTCCTTTAGGGCGTGACGATACTTCTTCATTTGATAATGCCAGCCTTGATCAGAGTGAATAAGGAGTTCGTCTTCTTCTGTCAATTGTTGAAAAGACTTCTCCAACATCTTTGATACAAGTGAATAGGTTGGTCTTGAATCAATTGTATAAGCGATTATCTCTCCATTAAATAGATCTAACATCGGTGATAAGTAGAGCTTCTCGCCACATAATTTAAATTCTGTTATGTCTGTAACCCATTTTTCGTTCGGCTTTTCAGCTTTAAAATTACGTTCTAAAATATTTGGCGCAATCTTACCTACTTGTCCTTTATACGAGCGATATTTTTTCATACGAACTAGACTCTTTAAACCTAACTCTTTCATAATTCGTTGAACTTTTTTATGGTTGATTTTGTGTCCTTCGTTCATTAACTCATCGCGAATACGGCGATATCCATAACGACCTTGGTGTTCATCGTAAATGTTTTGAATTAAGGATCTTTAGCTCTTTATCTTTATCTGGTCGATTAGAATTCTGTATCCAGTAATAATATGTACTTCGTGGGAGTTCTGCTAATTTTAAAAGTGCCTGCACCGGAAATGCTTTCCTTAGTTCATAGATTACTTGCGCCTTATCTTGTTTGGTGATTTTTCCTTGTTTTGAACTAAGGCATTCAACTTTTTTAAATAAGCATTCTCCATACGCAAACGCTCCAATTCAGCTTGTAATGTTTCTACTGACTCTTCTGTTTGTGTTTGTTTCTTAATTGATTTTTGATTGTCCTTAGTCATAGATTGACGCCCCTTTTTCTTCGATTTAAGGGCGTCTACTCCTTTTTGATGTAGCTGAATACGCCATTTTCTAATAAGTCCAGGTGAAGAAATATTAAAAATGACTGCCGTTTCGTTTGGAGACGTCCCATTTTCGAACATATAATTTAGTACGTCTAGTTTATACTGTGCAGAATACGTTGTATAGCCTTTTTCAAAGGCCCGGATTCCATGATATTCAAATTGTTTTATCCACATGCGAACCACTTCGTGATTCGCTCCCAATGATTTCGCAATATCTTTTATACTCTCACTTCCATCTTGATAATGTATTACTGCATTCATTTTGTCTTCTGAAGTAAATTTAGTCATAAAAAAACTACACCTCCAATTGTTAGACTGTGTCTAACAATTGGGGTGCAGTTTTTTTATTGTTTCTTGCAAGTGAATTATTTATATTCCTGTCTATATAATTTAAACGAATAAATAGCTCCAATAAAAAATACAAAAGCTTCAAATAATATAAAGATTTGACGGAAATTCTCAATATCTTTACCAACTAAAGAAATAAATATAGCATTCATTAGAATTTGAGTAGTAAACATACGAGAAGTAATTTTTAAATAAATAGCATTTGTGCTTTCATCTGGTTTACCAATTTTTTTGTAAATAATAATAAGTGCAATTACTGAACCCAAAAATAGAAGTGCTGTAATTCCTACAACGATATTGAAATTGCCTGTACTTTCTAACATCCATTTATTTAATAGATCAATCATTATTATCTTCCTTTCCTACATAAGAGAATATTTCGTCCTTCTTTTTCACTATAATAAAAAAAGAAAAAGGAAAACATCGAACTTTCTTACAAACATTCGTGTATTCTTACAGTTTTGTCATTTTGTAAATGTATTCATCGCCTTGCCTTTCACTATTTTCTTTGGAAAACATAGTGAATTACGAGAAAGAGCGCTACAAGATCAACTTCCAAGGAGTAGTGCACTAAAACTCTTAATTAATGCAATTAGTTTGTTTTAAAGTAGTAAGTGGACACAATACTTCTTAGTTGTAGAAAGTATCGAGATCCCTGTGCCAATTCCAGCGTTTGCTGCAGCTCTATTAATTGGTTTAGGAATAATCCCGCTTTGTTCTTAATTTAAGGAACTCCAAACAGCCCTACCTTTCAATTGATAAACCCTCAAGTGTATGAATGCTTGGAGGTTTCTTATAAAAAAAAGACGCCATAAGGCGCCCCCACAATTGGGTAGATAAGACTTTAGTTTTCCAATCTAAAGAAGTTTTGTATCAGCTCTTTGAGAGTATATCATAATATTCGGTTCATTTATTATGTATTTTTACATACCTATAAAAACCCCTCTATTTTCCACTTAATAAAATGAATTACCAATATTAATAAGATTCAAATAAACATTTCTACAAATTCAAAACATTTACAAAATAAGAAAAGTGATATATTTAAGGTGCAAGTTATAAAAAATATTAAGGGGGATTTATTATGTTCAAGAAATTAGTAGTTGGAGCATTAGCAACTGGTATTAGCTTAATTGTTAGTGCATTTGGAACACCGTTTAATAATAGGATGCAGGTGTTAGCCATGTTACATAGTAAATTCGTTGAAGATTCGGTTCTGGTGCAAAAATGTTAGTTGGAAACATAAAATAGCAATTTTCTCTTCATTTCTATCTTATGAAGCTAAGCCAAACAATTTAGGAATAAATTCTTTCTGATTTTGGACAGACTTGTCCGGTAAAACAAGTTGCCCGTTTTTTATCATATGCATAGATTCGACACCACTCAATATAGAGATTGCTGTTTTAAATGACTTGAATCTCTACAGGATAGGCAGGGTTCTTATCTACTGTTATCACACGAGGTTTAGAAACATGCGAAAAAGCCAAGGCTTTCTTGAAAAAGCGCTTGACTGCTGGTTTATCTCTTGATTTACTTAGATAAAAATCAATTGTATTACCCTCTGAATCAACTGCACAATATAACTATATCCATTGACCTTTTACTTTTCTTTCAACTTAGGTCTTATATCTTTCTGTAACGTTTGTGAGGGATTTAAGTGTCAATTCTTTGTACGATAAATTTCAATGTTAAAATCCGCTTTTTTCTTTTTTCTTTTCTTCAGACCCTCTTATTGATTCTTCTAAACACTTCAATAATACGTCTTCACTTTTGCATCGAATAGCTTCATAAATTTTAGGTCCAATGTTCTCAGGCAATTGCCTAACTGCAACATAGAATCCACTAAACAACATTTCTAATTCACTTGCTGTAAACTCATACTTCTTTAACTCGCCTTCCGATTTGCGTACAGATTCATTCACCAGAGCATTCTGTGTTATATCTAACAAACATATTAAATAATCGTATAAACTTGCATTTTCTTATATATATTCAATAACTTGCAAACGTTCATTAGGAAATCTTCTCAACGCTTCCATTTTTATCTGTCTATAACTCGGAGTGTGCTCATGAATATCTGTTAAAAACTCTTCAGTGCTCATAACTCTTCCCCCTACATACTCATGTTATATATTTTAACATGTATAACTCGTCAGAAATAGAAACATTTATTTAGAATGCTAACGGATAACCATTTTTAATTTAATCCCATAGATGAGGTCTTTTTAAACCTAAAGCCCTCATATCTCTTAATAATTGCCCTGTATGTACGGCTTCATGATACGCCATTCTCATTAACATATCTCCAAGGTTTCTAGTATATCCTACATCTGAGCGATCTATTTTTATATTTTCAAGATCTTCCTCATTTAATCCCATTATAAAATCTAAGAAATTTTTTCGATAAGGTTTTGCAAAATCAACCTCATCTTGAATGGTTGTAAAATCGCGTGTATTGAAAGGATTTGGTTCATCATCGCTATAGGGCAAACTTTTTCTAGTCTTTAAAATTTCAAGATATAAATATTCAGCTTCTAAAACATGCCGTACTTGTTCTAATATAGTCATTGAAGATGAATCAACCCTATGAAATAAAACCTCACTGGGAATAGAACTCCATAAATTTAAACTTCTCCGGCGTACTTCATTAGAATTCATAATTATTAGTTCAATTTTGTTCATAAAATAACTCCCTTTACACTTAACTAATTACAATGCTGTATCATTTTGAATCTTATCTAATCTTTTTCTATCAAATAAACCAAGACTTACACCTACGATTGATGATACTATCGCGAAAGCACCTGCAACTAAGAAGATTGACAAAACATTTATTGACTCAGCCAAAAAGCCAGCTATCATAGCACTAAAAGGTAAAGCTAAAAATGCTACCATTCTAGTAGAACTGATAACTCTTCCGAGCAACTTGCTAGGTACAGTCTCTTGTCGCAATGTAAACCAATTAATAGCTAATAAAGTAACTGATCCTTTAATAAAAATTTGACAGAATACTAAAATTACTAAGCTGAATTGAGAGAAGTACAGGAGCATCTGGGCAAGTCCTATAACAATCCCTGAATAAATAATAACATTTCCTCTTGGAATATGTTTAAATTTACTTGCAAAATAAACAGCCAAAATTGGTCCAATTGCCTGTAATGAAAAAATTAATCCAATATTTATAGGACTCAAGCCTAGATAATCTTTCAAGTAATACATAAAAAGAGATTCTACAGCTCCAAATCCTATATTAATACCAAAAATAACTAGAGAACCAACTAAGATAATTTTCGTTCCAAAGACATATCTTAGTCCTTCAACAATAGGTTTTACTAATTCAGGGCGTTTCTTCTCTTCTTCAGCAAAATCTCTAAATTTTAAAAATAAAAATATTGTTCCTGATAAAAAGAAGGCCACACTTGTTATTAATAAAACATTCGAATTCCCAAAAAGCGCTATTGCAATCCCCGCTACGGCGGGTCCCAAGAATGTGATAATCGTTTCGCTTAGTCTAAAGAATGAGTTACCTTGAATAAGATCCTCTTTAGATAAGATTTCAGGAACTGCAGATTCAAAACTAGGATGATGAAAAGCTGCTAAAGCAGATAAGGTAAAAGCGGCAATATATATAACTATTATGCTGTTATAACCACTTAAAAAAAGTATAGGAACTACGAGTACAAAAAGCGCTGAAGCATAGTCTCCTATTATCATTATCTTCTTTTTAGACATTTGGTCTGCTAATGCCCCACCTATTAAACTAAAAATAACTTGGGCTCCAAGCTCTAATGCTAGTACGAAGGCCATTTTACTTGGAGAATGGGTTAAATCATAAACAATTAATGGAATTGCTATAGTGAAGAACCACATTCCTAATTTACTTATTGTCATCCCAGAAAAAAGTATTACATAATTCTTATTTAAAAAAACTTTAGGTAGCATATCAAATCACTTCACTTCACTTTTAACTACTTGACCACAGAGAGGACAATCTAACATTTTTTCCCACGAAGAAACAGTATTAGTTTCTAGGGTTAAAAAGTCCACTTCCATAACTTTCCCTAAAGAAATAGGTTGTGCAATCTGCGTTAAAATTTTTAATGCTTCATTAACAATTGTTCCAGCTACAATAGCTACGTTTGGACTTATAGCAGCATTGTTTCTAGTAAACTCCATGTTATTCATAGCTTCTAATTGCTCGTCTTGTTTATCGTTTAATTGTCTTGCATAATTAATGTGACATTGTACACAACCTGTCTTAGAAGGAATCATAGAAAAGAATCTACCACGAGTATTTAATACTCCACCATAAACCATTGGCAGATTACATTTAACCACACCTTCGTTTACCCAGTTTGCAATATGTAATGTTGGCTTATCTGCAACACATATCACAAGCTCAGTTCCTTCAATATGTTCAATCACATCTTGAGGTGACTCTATTTTCTTATTTATAATTTGAAGATCCACATTAGGGTTGAATTGGGATATTCGCTTTTTAGCCATTTCAACCTTACTATTCCCTATATCTGATTCCGAATAAAGCAACTGTCTATTAAAATTACTTAATTCAATATTATCAAAGTCCAGAGCTTTTATATTATGAAATCCTAATGCTGCCAAATGATACAGTACTTGTGTTCCAAGTCCTCCTACACCAAGAAGTGCAATAGGCGTTTCTAAAATCTTTTCTTGAATTTTATATTTATCTTCTCCGAATTTCGTGAATAGTGAAAAATAATTTATATTCGCTTTATATCTTTCTAAGGTGTAATCATTGAGTTCTGGTACAATTGAATTATCTTCTAAATAACCTTCATTTCCTAAAACTTTTATAGCCTCAATAATTTCATTTGAACTAATATCAGGAAATTCTTTTTGTACTTCTTGAACGATGTTTGGAATGTTTCTCTGGCCATCTAATTTATTTATTAGAAATGAGATGCTACCAGTAGGGTCTGGAATTATACCTGCTAAACCTTCTTCTTCACCAATTTGAATTTCTTTATTTAGGAAAAAATAAGGGATAGTTTCTTTAAATTTTGGTTTCATTTTATAACATCTCCTTAATTAATTGATTAATTAAAAAATTAAGAAGAACCGGAAATCCGGTTCTTCTTAATGACTTAACCTGGTACATTAGTAAGTGCATTAGCAGCAACTACTTTTTTAGAAGCTTTTTTTACTTTAACGATCATATGTAATCACCTCCTACATTTGATAAATCTAGCATAACACACAAAAAAGAGAAATTACATAATAGTCTGATAGTTTCGGGTTGAGAAACTTTTTTTTGAAAATTATAGAAATAACTATTTTTAGTAGTTTATTCACCTGTAAAAAATCAATCCATAAGCAAGTTTAAGTCTTGATAGGTTAAGTTTCCATTTGAATGTAATAATTTTCCCTGTTTAAAGGTGCTGCTTATCTTATCAAGGTTTGTTAGAATATTCCTAAAAGCTGAAGATCCAAGACTCACTCTCTCAATTTTTAATGTCTTTATGTTTTGCATGGAATTTAAGTTTTCACTTTGAAGCAAATTTATAGGTAACTCTATATTTTCTCTAAGTACTTTTATTGTCTCAATATCCTTAACTCCAGGAATAAAAATACAATCTGCTCCGGATTTTTTATATTCTTCTGCACGAACGATTACATCCTTAATACGATCTTTTAAATCGCCAATATCTAGCCAAAAACTATCAATTCTTGCATTTATGAAAAGATGAGGCGAATAAGCTTTAATAAAGTCTAAAATGACCTTTTGCTCATTAATTTCTCTTAAATACGTACCTCTCCCATCCTCTATATTTATACCTACCACTTCAAATTTTTCTAACTCGTTTAATATTTTTCGTAAATCAAAAATATTAGCGGCATATCCTCCTTCAATATCAGCTGAAACAGGAAGTTTGGTATTTTTCGAGATATTACTAATGGAATTTAACATTAACTCTAAAGGAATCTTCTCGCCATCTGGATAACCTAAGGTTGCTGCGATACCAGCACTAGTAGTCCCAATCGCTTGAAAATCGTTTCTCTCAAAAATCTTAGCACTTGATGCATCCCATGCATTTGGAAGCATTAATGGATTGTTTTGATCATGTAACGTTCGAAATAACTTAATTTTCTCTTTAAATTCCAATTTAAACACCCTTTAGTAAATTATTTTTTTAGTTTTACACTTGACTTTTTTTGCACCTACTAGTTATGTTGTTTTACATAACGGATTAAATTAGATCTTGCAGAAAGGATAGGTGTGAGTATATGAAAATCGCGATAGTAGGTTTAGGACCAAGAGGTATATCAGTATTTGAAAGAATAGTCTCTAATATTTTATCTGAATTAAAATCAGAATCTTATGAATTTTTTTTGGTTGATCCACATCCTCCAGGAGGAGCTGTATGGAGAACAGACCAGTCACCTCAACTTTTAATGAATACAGTGGCTTCGCAAATAACTTTATTTACTGATGATAGCGTCCAGTGTCGGGGTCCTATCGTTAATGGGCCTAGTCTATTAGAATGGGCAAATGAATTAAGGGATAAAATTGACACTTTAGATATGCCCACCGTTATTACAGAAGAAATTTATTCCTTAGAACCTAACTCTTACCCTACAAGAGCTCTATACGGCTATTATCTTAAAGATTCATTTAATACTATTCTTGAAGAATTACCCTCAAATATTAAGATTAACTTAATTCAAGACACATTAATTAATCTCTATCCGAACAATGAAGATTATACTTTATTTCTTAATAAGTCTTTAACACCAATTAAAGCTGAAAAGGTTATCTTTACAACTGGGCACTCAGATCAGAAATTAACTTCAGCTGAAGAACATTTCTTTGAGTTTGCTAATAGTAACAACCTAAATTACTTCCCACCATCCAATCCAGCAGATGTTAATTTAGATTCAATAGAACCTAAAACTCCCGTAATAATAAGGGGATTAGGCCTTAATTTTTTTGATTACATGTCACTTTTAACAAGTGGGAGAGATGGAAAGTTTGAAGAAATTAATGACAAATTAAATTACATTCCCTCTGGTAAAGAACCTTTATTAATTGCAGGTTCTAGGCGAGGCTTACCTTATCACTCTAGGGGACAAAATCAAAAAGGTTCTTCAGAAAGACATATCCCACTATTTCTAAAAAATGAAGTTATCGAGCAGTTAAAACATAAAAATAACCTAAGCTTTAAAAAAGAGATATGGCCTTTCGTAAAATTGGAAGTTGAAAGTATCTATTATACAACTTTAATTCGCAATCTCTATGGAATAGAAAAATCTTGTCAGTTCCTTTACGAGTTTGTTAATTGTGCCATAGAATACCATAAGGATCTTTTAATCAACTTTGGAGTAAAATCAGAACTATTTTTTGATTGGCACAAAATTAGTTGTCCTTATGGTGATAAAAAATTTAATTCAATAACAGACTTTCATAATTGGTTAGATACTTACTTACATAATGATATTAACGAAGCAAACCTGGGTAATAAAAACAGTCCACTAAAAGCCGCATTAGATGTTTTAAGGGATATCCGAAACGAAATAAGAATACTTGTTGATCATGGAGGAATAAATGCTGAATCTTATAAAGAAGAGTTACGCAATTGGTATACACCTTTAAACGCATTTCTTTCAATTGGCCCTCCTGTTCAAAGAATCAAAGAATTGAGGGCATTAATAAGAGCCGGAATTTTAGTTTTAGTTGGACCTGAAGCAACTGTAGCTACTTCACCTATAAATAAAGATTTTAAAATTAGCTCTAACCGTGTTAAGGATTCGATATTTCATGCAAAGAACCTAATTGATGCTAGACTACCCTCAGTTAATATAAATCAAAGTAAAAATATTTTAATCTCAAATATGTTAAAAGCAGGTCTAGCCTCAGAATTTAAGATTGCAACGAACAATAATTATATTTTTGAAAGTGGAGGTTTAGCAGTGACTCCCCCCCCAAATAGATTAATAGATAAAAACGGTAAAGTTAATCCTAATTTATACTCCTTTGGAATTCCAACAGAAGGCGTTCATTGGGTAACTGCTGCGGGAGCGCGACCAGGGGTTAATTCTGTAACACTCCTTGAATCCGATTCAATTGCAAGAGATGTTCTAGGCTGCAATATTACAATTAATAATGTGTATAAGCAGACCATTAGCTGAGGAATTATTCCTCAGCTAATGGTCTTAAATTGGTTTTATGTATAACTCAACCACTTGTTATAAACATCATCAACAAACTTTTCACTCAACCCTGTGTATGATTCTGGATTAGTAAGGGAATTTATCTCTTCATCGCTAAAATACTTCTTAATTTCATTGTCTTCTAATAAAATATCTTTTAAATCTTTGTCTTCTTCAAAAGCTCTCATTGTTAATTCGTACAATAAATCATGGGCAGTAGTTCTACCAATTATCTTCCCCAATTCTAACATTACGTTCTCAGATACTATTAAACCTTTGGTAAGAAAAAGATTCTTTTTCATTTGTTCTTCATTTACTATTAAGTTTGTTAAGACATTTTTAAGTTGTTCTAATGCGCCGCTTAAAGTTATGCAAATTTCCGAAATATAAGACCATTCAGATTGCCAAAATGTAACATCTCTTTCGTGTTTCTGAATCATACTGTCAATAGCTAAAGTTGATTTTCTATTGACTATTTTAGTTAATCCCACAATATAAGAGCAAGTCATAGGATTTCTTTTATGCGGCATAGTGCTACTTCCTACTTTACCAGAATGGTACCCCTCTTCTACTTCTCTAATCTCTGTTCCTTGAAGGCTTATTATTTCTTCTGCAACTTTAGCTGTAGTTGCTCCAATCATATTTAAAATCATGCTAAATTCTGCAAATCGGTCTCTAGACGTGTGCCAAGATACTAAGGGTTCAATTAGGTTTAAATTTTTCACATACTCTTTTCTAACAGCTAACCCTTGCGCTCCTAATGAAGCTAAAGTACCAACTGCACCTCCCAGTTGCCCCACTAAATATCGGTCTGCACCTTGTTGTAACCTTTCTAAGTGACGACCAAGTTCATCTGACCATATAGATATCTTATATCCAAAAGTAATCGGTAAGGCATGCTGACCTAACGTTCTGCCTGGCATTACTGTTGACTTATATTGCTGGCTTAATCTCAAACATATCTTTAATATTTCTTGAGTTTGATTATAAATAAGTTCATGAGCACCTTTAATTTGCAGGGTAAGTCCCGTGTCAATTATATCTTGTGTTGTTGCTCCCCAATGAATGTACTTACGTGATTCTTCATCACATAAACTCTCGAACTCATGTAGGAATGCTACAAAGGGGTGTCCAGTTTTTTTCATTCCTTCTCTAATCTTATTAAAATCAAGTTTATTTTGGTCAGCTGCATTTGCAATATTAGTCGCTGCATTTTGAGGTATAATACCTAATTTAGCTTCAGCTTTTGCTAAGGAAACTTCTGAATTAAGCCACAATTGTATTAAATTCTCGTCTGAAAAATTTGTTCTCATTTGTTTTGTACCAAACTGGTCCTTAAAGATTTCAGAATCAATTGGTGTCGAATTCATTAGTATCACCTTTCTTTTTCATTAATTTAAGATAAAATATCTACTATTGATATTAGCATATTAATGTAAGTAATTTGTCTTAAAATTGATTTTATATATTTTTGAAACCTAAAATGAAAAGGAATACGGGAACAAAAGAACAAAAAAACACAACAGATAAAAGATTCTTTTCGTAACAAACGAAGGGATCTTTTATCTGTTGTAAGAACCATGGGTTCCCAAGAATCCTTCACCTATCATTTATTCATTTCCTGTTCCCAATTATCAACTTAAATATCCGCTACTCCCTGTTCCAATGGCTACACATCTCCTTTTGTTACTGTAGCTTGTTCATATAACGTGTTTAACGATGTTATTCCCCATAAAGAAAAAGATAATCCACTTAAAATTGTAATCTCGATGACAGTTTTCCCCTTACCTTATATAACGTAGAAAGCTGAAAAAGTACTTGTTATATTGTTATTATTCCTTCATACTCGTCTCTACATAGTCTAAATTCAATTCATTAAATTCTTCTAATGTATCTAACGCTCTAACGTATTCTATGGGGGTATTTCTTTCTTTGTTGGATAATAGCTTGTTGTATTTTCCCATCTGTTTGCAATTTTTCGACAGCAATGTCTCATACGATATGAAAAACTCTACTAGGGTGTCTTTTACCCAATATTCAAAAGGTTACATGTGTTTGCTGACTAAAAATTATTTCCTTATAAAGGATAGAATCACAATAATTATGCATATAATTCCGCCTAAAAGCTTGTCCTATTTCAGTGATTTTGTCTAAAAAATTTTGCGTATTTTTTTAACTGTGTTCCTTTAAAATTTCTCATTTCTCATGAGTCTGTTCAGTTTTTTAAAGTGTAACTTTGTTTAAAAAGCTTTGCAACAGAATTACTACCAGTAACACTCGTCATATAATTAATAATTTGTTGTATATATTCACTATTAATAATAGGCCATTGAATACCTAATAATTTTAGTGTTTTTTGAGTTTCAGTCGAATCAAGATTTATTGGTTTATAACAATTATCTTTTGGTTCTTCAAATGTCATGAGGTTTTGAATATCTTCCTGTTTCTTTTTATCTTTAGAAAGTTCTAAAATAAATTGTTGATACTCTGTTTCAGAAATTACTTTAATTGGATATCCCATTGAATTTAGTAATTTTACAAGTACATTTAAATTTAACGTAAGATGATTGTATATATGATTTACGCAATTTTTGCTATTTTCATGTATTTCATTTGAAGTTACAAACCCTGTGATAATTTTGCTGCAATAATCTACAGGTGTAAACTCAACTTCACTTGATAATAATACATCTGTCACGATACCATATTGTAATATAAATTTTAATTTGCTCATAAATGCATTTTCGGTGAAGTTATATTGATGTTGTCCATCAATATATCTATTTGTAAGATTTCCTACTCTATAAATAGTAGCATCTGTTCCCCTTAATATTGCCTTGAATATTTCATATTCCGCCAAAAATTTACTTTTCACATACACATTATCTTTGTAATTTTGTTTTACATAAAAATCGCTTTCTTTAAATATTGTTTCCGTTTCATTTAATACAAATTGTCCGGCTACACCAGTTGTAGATATATGATGTAAATCCTTAGTATCACCAACAAATGCAAGAAGTTCTTTTACCGCCTGGACATTTGCTCTTTCAAATTCACTATACTCGCCAAAATGTTTTGTTAAAGCTGCAGCATGAATAACAGTTGATATTTGTTGATGAAGCTCCTTATATAATTCGTTTTCTAATCCCATATTTTGTTTAGCTAAATCACCTTGTACAATAAAGATACGTTGATTTACTAAAGATTGATAGTTTACAAATTTATTTTTAAAATAAAATTTTAACATGTGTAATAAACGATTATTTGCCTCTTGTTTATTTTCCCCACGAACTAAACAATATATCTTACATTCTGTAGTATCCAATAGTTGTTCTAGTAGGTGAATACCTAAGAATCCTGTAGCACCTGTTAAAAGTATTTTGCTATTATTACTAAATTCGTGTCTTTTTGTTTTCTTTAGCTTCTTTGGAGGAGTTGTCAATTTAATATCTAATGTATCTGAATGTGAATTTACTTTATATCCATATTGAATTTTTTTAGCTATATTATTAATTGTTTTTAATTCAAAGTAATCTTTAATAGTTACATTCCAACCTTCAGAAAATGTTTTTACTAAAGTACTCATAATTTTTAAAGAGTGCCCACCTAGATCAAAAAAATTATCATTTACCCCAATGACAGAGGAGTCAATCCCTAATACCTCTGACCAAATTTCTACCATTTTTTGCTCTACTCTATTCCGAGGTGCTATATATCCCTCGTTCGTTTGTATAATAGA
>NZ_QPEL01000132.1:0-10840 GCF_008368965.1 Bacillus sp. AY2-1
CATCAAGAGAACATCTTTATTAAGAAATTCTTCTTTTAAATACTCGTCCAAAAACTTATATTTTTTAAAGAACCTTAAATCACGCTCAAAAATCAATTCTTTTTTAATCATTTTTTCTAAAATTTTCATTTGAGTATCATTAGTCTCAGTTTTAAACTTAGAGTTTAATATATTACAAATTTCTTCTTTTTTTATATATTGATTTGGTTGTAGCTTACTAAATTCATCAATTATTACATTTTCAATAGTCGAAGGAGCTATTCTTCCTTTTAATATTTCAATTTTATCAAAAGCATTAAGCAATTTTTGATAAAAAGACTTTTTACTACCTTCCAGTATTTCATTAAATTCTTCTAATGAAATACTATATAAATCAGTATAAGTAATGCCTTTTTCAATTAGTAACTTAATATTTCTTTCACTAATGCCCTCATATGCTAATTGAAATAGATTATTTACACGGTAAGCATCTGCTACCTCAGAAAACACTGCTAGTAACTTCGTAACGGTTGCTGGCTTATGGAACTTTAGATTTTCTAGATTTGATGTCTGATATTTAATATCACTCCAAGATAGTCCATACTCCTCCCTTAGTTTTTCAACACTTCGAATGTTAAAACCGAAATTACATAAGGCATATAAGTCTAACATTGTTTCAATTTCCGGCATTATGAACTATTTCACTCCATTTCTCTATGAGAGCTCTGATTAAATGTGTATTCATTCATTCATTAATTAACTATTATTTAGATCTAAAAAGAGAATACTACTTTATCACTTAAAACTCAAGAAAAAAAAGGAAATTTCAAGAAAAAAAAGGAAATCTATCGATAGAAATATTATTAATAATTATGAAGGGATAATAGAATGCAAATTTAGCACTCTATTATCCCTTTATAATTATCGATTTATATAATCTAAATACATTTTTTTTGTACCAAATAATCGATGGAGTTCGATTGAATAATAAAGATTCATTTTTGTATTTAAAATTGCATTTTCTAAACGATCCTCTGGAACACGACATTTATACTTACTGATAATTTCTTGCGTCATTTCAAATAAAGAAATGGAATCTTTTCCTTTTAAAATATCTTTCATAATAATTTCAGATGAAATTTTGTACGTTGTTTTAGCAAAAAATGTAATACCTGCAAATCTATATGAATGAATCCGCCCAGGACGTTTTATAATATTTTCATAAAATACATTATCAAAACCATAGTCATCTACTTCATGATAAAAACCTTCACCTTTTATAGAAGCCAATGTAAATAGCTCTTCCCCAACGTATTTTTCAATAGCCGTTTTATAAGAGACTATGTCTTCTCTCGATACTTTGGCTTTTCGCATTCCTTTCTCAGTTAAATAGATTGTATCTTCAACTCGTAATAGTTTATATGCATTTTCAAGGTTTTCGATTTTTCGTTTCGCCAGTGATGTTTGAAATATTGTATCTACTCTACTATCAAAATAGTTACTTTTTAAAATCTTCCCTTCTAGATACTCACTAATATCCAAAATCTGATTTTTTACTACAAACGTATTTTGAATATGATAACCATGTTGTTTTAAATTTTTTTCTTTTATATCACTTGCAGTAAAATTACTTTTTTCTTGCTTACCCAGATTTATTATTTCATCAATAGTATAAACCTCTTTAGACAAAATTTCTTGCCATTCAATATGTTGATTAATATCAAATTTTTTTCTACTCTCAGTTCTTGTAGGTGTAACTTCCTTTATATCTTTCAAAATCCCACCTATATACGATGCATTTATCCAATAGGCTTGTTTCGTAATCATTTGACCATCTGGTAACTCAACAATATCATTACCATCTTTTGCTTTAGGACGCACATGTACAACCTTATTCATTTTAGATCCTGGTAAGTTATTTGTTTTTATATATGTAGCCCCGTGTTTTTTTAACTCAATTTTCACCCCCTCATTTAAAATCTTTCTTAAGCATTCCCAAAAATCAAAAACATCTTTTTCCAATATTTCTATAGGCATCTGCCACAGTTTAAACCCTTTAAAATATACATCCTTCCCAATACTCTGGAATACAATAAAACAAAATAAAGTATTTCTAAATTTATTATAAATAAAGCTATTTTCCCATTTCTCTGAATGTACTCCTATAAAATCTATTTGTTCAAATGACATAGATTCCTTAGGTACTCCATTTCCCTGTAGTCTTACAGTTTTAATTGCTAAGGTACGCCCATCAACTTTATCTTTTTGATTTATTTTACTTTTCTTTAAAAATTGATTTACCACCATTACAACCGATAACTTTCCTTTTAACAAATCAAAATTCATACCTAAATCTTCAGCTATTTTCTCTATTGTTTTCCCATAATATGCTTGCCATTCTTTTTCAAGCTTTTGATTAAATTGCTCTAGATTCATTTTCCTACCCCTACTTTCTATAACAGTGGTGTTAATTTAATAAATTTATAAAACTACCACTGTTTTAAATCCTTTATTATTTTAATAATTTTATTCTATTTATTTTTAAAAGATGGTGAATCCTATCATTAGGGCTTTAGTTATCCCTCACAATCCCCTCCTTCACTATAAATCATTTTATACTCTCTTCTATACAAAATAAATAACCTGACCTCTATATAAAATAGTAGTCAGGTTATTTAGCATCGGCCATAGTTCTTTTTATACAACTATGCCTACTTTTTAAAGACCCAGGCTCAGTTGGACAAAATTCTTCAGCTTTTCCTCTGTATTAATCTCCAAAATCCTTTTTCCCATTCGCTCCACCAAATCAACCACTAAAGCATTTCCCATACAAAAGTACCTATTTCTTTGTGGCATACCAGTATTTGTCCAGTCCATCGGGAAACCATTTAACAATTCACATTCAACTGGTGTTAAATATCTTAGTCTTTTTGTATAAGGATCTTCTATTACATGTGAACTTCTATTACATGTCCCTTCACTTGTTAACATTGTACGTCCAGGCTTTTCTAAATCATCAGGGAAAGCCATTCCTCCCTCAGAGTAGAAATATTTATGACCCGTCGCCTTTGATACTCTTTCTTCTTTTTTAGGACCTTTAAGATACTTCAGTTCCTCAAATTCCGTTCTTCCCTTTTTGTTAACCTTATCCATTTTCAAATAATACGATTCATCTGCAGGGCCAAATTTATCATATACCTTTTGAACAACTTCACCTAAAGTCTCTGCATTTTCAGTTACTGGAACTAATTCTTCCGTATATACTTGTCCATCCATCATTACGCCAGAATTATAGTATTCAGCTTTAAATGTATCAGAAACCTCAATAATATCGACTGGCAACTCAAATTGCCCTCTTTTTTTGTTTTCTTCAGGTGCTTCATGCACATTAAAAATTGGAGCGAAGAATCCATTTCCACACAATATCTCTAAAGGCTTCATTTTACTTTGAACAGACGTGAAATGAGATTCTTTTAAATACGCAAAAATAAATACTCTTCGTCTTCTTTGAGAATTTCCATAATCCGCAGCGTTAATAACTCTCCATTCCACTACATATCCTGCGTCTCTAAAGCTCGCCAGCATAATAGAAAAATCACGACCTCTTTGTTTTGCTGGTGATTTCAACAATCTATCTACATTCTCTAACAAAACAAATCTTGGCTTGCGAGAATTAACTATGTTCATTATCTCCCAAAAAAGAACACCTTTTTTTCCTTGTATTCCTTTTTCATTTGATAAAGTACGTGCTACAGAATAGTCTTGACAAGGGAATCCACCTACTAATAAATCATGCGCAGGTATTTCCGGCCAAGCTTCTGCTATATCTTTATTTACATGTATTCCTTTATTTTTAAAGCGAGTTGCATAACAATTAAATGCATGTTGTGCTTTAGTTGAGGGCTCCCACTGGTTTCCCCAAAGAACTTCAAAGTTTTCGTTTGCTTCTAGTCCTAATCTAAAACCTCCTACTCCCGCGAAAAGTTCTACTACTTTCACCATAAATACACGAACATCCTTTCGGTATTTTATTTATCTATGCTTCATTATAATAAAAAGTGAGGAAAAGATCAACTATAACATTTCAAGAACCATACTTTTTTATAATTTCTTATTTTGGCTTGTAACAATTAAGAAAACAGTTCGCTACTATATCAATAGTATAAAGGAATAAACTTCCCTTGAACAGATCCAATATAGCCCTTATCTAATAAAACAAATCGTCTTTTCCTTCTTATAAATTTTTACTTATATAAAATTGAAACAGCTTTTAATTATAGCATAACTTTAATATGTAATGTTTAAAATCATACAACGCAGCACCGGATACAGAAAGGAGATTATTATGGACTACACTACAATAGAAGAACTAATGAAAAAAGCACATGAGGCTGAAGGAAAAACATTTGGTGAAATTGATTCCACTAATCGACTTGCAAATGCTAAATCAAAAGGTGGACTAGGACAAGTAATCGAGGAAAGCTTTTTTGGATATGAAGTCAATTCAAACGCAGAAGCTGACTTTAAACACCTTGGTATTGAACTTAAAGTAACTGCATTTAAACAAAATAAAAACGGTTCATTATCAGCCAAAGAACGACTAGTCTTAAATATTATCAACTATATGGAAGAAGTTCATACACAATTTGAAACCTCAAGCTTTTGGAAGAAAAACGAAAAACTACTATTAATGTTCTATGAATGGGTACCTGGTGTAGACCGTAAAGATTTTCACATTACAAAAAGCCTTTTATTCACCTATCCCGAAGCTGATTTAGAAATAATTAGACAAGACTGGGAAACCATCGTAAATAAAATTCGTGCCGGCAAAGCACATGAATTATCCGAAGGTGATACAAACTATTTAGGAGCTTGTACAAAAGGTTCCAATAAAAATTCACTCCGCTCACAACCACGTTCTGAAATTCCAGCAATGCAAAGAGCTTTTTCATTAAAGCCGTCTTATATGACGGCACTAGTTCGCAGATATATTCAAAATAAAGAACTAGTAAGTTTTGTAACAGCTGATGAACTAAAAAAACAATCTTTAGAAGAAATTATTCACTCTAAATTCGAATTATACATAGGATTAACTGATGAAGAGATTGCTCAGAATTTATCAGTAGACTACAAGCCTAGAAATAAAAGTTTTGTTCCAAACTTAGTAAGTTCCTTATTAGGGATTAAAGGAACCCGTCTTGATGATATCGAAGAATTTGCTAAAGCAAATATACAATTTAAAACAATTCGTTTAGAACCAAATGGGATACCTAAAGAAAGTATGTCATTTGAAACAATTAATTTTAATCAATGGTTGAATGAAACTTGGGAAGAAAGCTATTTACGCGAACGTTTTTATGAGACAAAGTTTTTATTTGTTATATTTGAATTTAGGCAAACAATAAAAGAAAATCCAAACCGTAAACTTTATTTGAAAGGCATTAAACTTTGGAATATGCCTGTTCATACAATCGAAATTGAAATTAAACATTTATGGGAAGAAGTTAACAAAATAATACGAGAAGGAATTCAAATCCAATATAAAAAACGTGGTAATAATGAAATCGAAACAAATAATCTACCAAAAACTAAATTTAATGGCGTTGCCCACATACGACCCAAAGGACAAGATGGAAAAGATAAGATCCTACTACCTGATGGACAAAAAATCACGAAGCAGTGCTATTGGCTGAACAATTCCTATATAGCTACTATTATTGATGATAATTTTAACCAATAATTATCAGTATTTAGAATCCGAAGTATTTAAAACAAAAATATAAACAAATCCCTTTTAAACTGATATGTTAGTTTAAAAGGGATTTTTCATTTAAAGAAAAATCATACGCCATACCGTAAGATGTACTAATTCTTACTATCCCCCACTAACTCTCCATACTCCTGACTACTCTCCTCCAAAAACCTCCTCTTCTCCCCACTCCCCTTATAAAACCCCTTCCAACTATCACTCTCAACCATCCTCTTAATCACACTATCCCAATAAGCAACCTCTTCCTCTGTCATATCTTTCGAGCCCATAATTCCTTTCCAGTGCTGGAAGATGACGTTGATTCCTTGTTCTTTCCATGTTGGGATTTCTGGTAGGCGGTCTAGCCGTTTTGGTGCAGATACAGCTAGTATTTTTATTTTGCCGTATTTGTATTGTTTTTCGGCTTCGGATAGGGTCATGGTTGCGGCGTTTATTTGTTTGTTCGTTAGGGCGTTTATGATTTTTTCTTTGTTTTCGTAGACGAAGAATTGTAGTTCGGCAGGGTTTATGCCGAATGCTTTGCTTACTTGTACGAAAGATAGGTGATCGTCGTTTCCTAGGCCTGGGGCAACGCCGATTTTGAAGTTTTTCTTGTTTTGTTTTAGTTGTTCCATTAGTTGTTTTGCGTTTTCTATGTTTGATTCTTTTGATACGACAACGACTTCCCAGTCTGATGCAAGTAGCGCGAGCGGGGTGAAGTCTTTATATGTTAGTTTACTGTGGCCTAGTAGGTTGTTCGTTATGAGTAAGCTTGAGTTGATCGCCAGTACGTGACCGCCTTTTTGTTTCGTATATTTCCATCCGACGTCACCGCTGCCACCTACTTTGTTTGTGACTGCGATTGGTTTTGTGAAGATTTTTTCTTCTGTTAGTGTTTTTTGCATCGCCCGTGCTGTTAAGTCCCACCCTGCTCCTTGAACGTTCGGCGCAACGATTTCTAATTTGTCGATGTTCACTTTATTCGTATGGGATTTTTCCGAGGAACAACCAGCTATTACTCCTGTCATGATCCATATACATAGTAATAATCGCTTTTTCATAGTCCTCGTCCTATGCGATATTTTCGCTCTGGTCGTCCGATAATGCCGTATGTGTACTCTACTGTGCATTCATTTGTCGCTACTAAGTATTCTAAATATCTTCTTGCGGTTGTTCGGGAGGCCCCCATTTGTTCTCCCATTTCTTCTATTGTAATTCCCTCTTCGAATCCTTTTATAATCCCTTTCACTTTTTGCAGTGTTAACGAATCAACGCCTGTCGGTAAGTTTTTTATGTCTTGTGTTTGCGAAATGCCGAAGAAGTTATCGATGAGTGCTTGATTCACTTCATTGTTACTATGTAATAATTGCTTCTTTCTTTTATAGTCTTCAATTGTATGAACAAATTTTTCCAGCGTAACCGGTTTTATGAGATAGTTGCTTACGCCGTTTCGAATCGCTTTTTCTAACATATGATTTTCATTTGCGGCAGTAACCATAATAACGTCAACGCTTGGAAAGTCGGCATGGATTTGTGGTAATAAGTCGGTTCCAATTCCATCTGGTAAGTAATTATCTAATAGAAGCAAATCGATTTCTTCCCTTTGTAGTAGTTCCATCGTTTCTTTCGCGTTCAATGCCTTTCCAATCACTTTTACGTTCTTTATTTTTGATAAAAACTCTTCCTGAATTTGCGCGACGCGGAAATCATCTTCTGCAATTGCAACCTTCAACATATGCCCATCCCCCTGTTTGTCATGTACTTTCTTTCAATGTTTTCGGAAGGTAAATTGTAAAAATAGCTCCCCCATTTTTCTCGTTTTGAATTTCAATTGTTCCCTCTAGTAGATCTACCATTTCTTTCACGTTTGCTAGTCCGTAACCACGATCATTTCCTTTCGTTGAAAATCCTTTTTGAAAAATAGTCGTAATTTTTTCTGCCGGTATCCCTGCTCCACTATCTATCACTTCAAACACAATGTCATGTCCAATATCGGTAACAAAGAAGGAAACACTCTTTTCCTCTCGTTCACTCACCGCATCAAATGCATTATCGATTATGTTTCCAAGGATTGTAATAAGGTGCGAAACTTTTATATGGTCTGGTAACGGATGAAGCGCACTATCTCCTTCAATATGAAAATCAATTTTCTTCTCAGATGCTGTTCCGATTTTTCCTAATAAAATTGCTTGTACTTTTGCATCATGAATTTAATGGAATAAAATATGATTTTGGCTTTGATGAATGTTAGATTCTTGCTGGATAAATTCAATCGCCTCTTTGTAATGTCCTAACTGAAGTAATCCTGATAAGACGAAAAGTTTATTTGTAAATTCATGCGTTTGAGCACGTAAGTCCTCTGAATATTTTCTTACCTCAGATATTGTGTTCACAAGGTTTTGCAGTTCAGTTTTATCTCTAAAACTACATACAACGCCTACTGTATTATTATTTTCGAGTATTGGTGTCATGTTTAAAATAAACACTTTATCTTGAAACGCGATTTCTTGATCATTTTCTAGTACTCTCTCCATATGAAATTCCGGTAAAACTTTTGAAATGTGCCGCTGCATATAATCACCATTCACATGTAACATCTCTTCTGCCGACGTGTTCATCATCGTAATAAAACCGTTTTGATCAATAGCGATAATCCCTTCCTTTATAGATAGTAGTATTGCACTTCGTTCCCGATATAACGCCGCAATTTCATTTGGCTCTAAACCGAGTGTGTCTTTCCGAATGCTACGTGCTAAAAGAATGCCGCCAACAATGCCGGCTACTAATACAGCTAAGGAAAAGAGTATAATTTCTTTCGTTCTGCTCAGTATGTTAGATTCGATACCTTTTATTAAAAATTCTACTGTCACAACACCTACGACTTGATCGTAGTCTCCGTTATGAACAATAATGGGTGCCTTCGCCATTAAAGCAGGACCACTTTCACCATTTCCTTCGAGCGTATAATAACCACCAAAAGTGAGTGCTTCATAGTTATACGGGTTGTTACTCTTTGCACCAATTAACTCCGAATTAGAATGTGAATACATAACCCCATAACGATCTTCTATAATGACATAATCTGCACCAGCTTGCTCACGAACTTGTTCCGCAATGGATTGAATCTTACTTTTATGCTCGTTATTTTGAAAAGCGTCTTTTATAGCTGGCATAAAAGAAAGCGACTTCGCTGTTTGCAGTGCTAGCTGCTCCACTTGGCGCTTCGTATCAACGGACTGAATGTAAACAAATATTCCCGCTAATAGGAGAACGACAAATAAAATTAACGCGATAATTAAGCTTACTATTTTCGTTTGTAATGACACTTTGCGTGATTTCTTCATGTTTCATATCCTTTGATAAAATATTCAAAACTATCAATCTCCTTTTTCTATTATTATGACAAAACGAATAATGAAGCAACTATTAAAACTCTCCATGTACATAAAGTACAAAAAGAATAAAATTGTCATAATATTGAGATTTTATTCTATAGACAGTACAATTCAACTATAATGAACACGCTTTCATATATACCTTTTATTTCTAAGCAAGAGGAGGAATTAGTATGGCTCAAGCAAAATCTAATCGAGTCGCCGGCAATATTTTCAAAGGTTCTGTCGGTAATTTAATTGAATGGTACGACTGGTACGTTTACTCTGCTTTCGCTGTTTACTTCTCAGCAGAGTTCTTTCCTAAAGGAGATCCGACGAGTCAGTTACTGAACACAGCGGCTATTTTCGCAGTTGGATTTTTAATGCGCCCTATCGGAAGTTTATTAATGGGACGCTATGCGGATCGGCACGGACGCCGGGCAGCATTAACGCTTTCGATTACAGTTATGGCCGGTGGTTCTTTAATTATCGCCTGTACACCTAGTTACGAAAGTATCGGCATTATGGCGCCAATTATTTTAGTTCTTGCCCGTTTACTACAAGGGTTATCACTCGGGGGAGAGTACGGAACTTCCGCAACATATTTATCTGAAATGGCTAGTAGTGGACGCCGTGGTTTTTATTCAAGTTTCCAATATGTAACGCTCGTTGCTGGACAGATGGTTGCGTTAGGCGTTCAAATTGTTCTTCAGCAATTACTAAGCGAACCAGATATGAAAGCTTGGGGATGGCGTATTCCATTCATTATTGGAGCGATGGGCGCAGTAGCTGTATTATGGCTTCGCCGCACGATGGATGAGTCGGAGCAGTTTTCAAACATAAAATCACAAAAACGCGAAAGCGCAGGAACCGTTCGCGCTCTTATGAAACATCCGAAAGCAGTATTAACAGTAGTCGGCCTAACATTAGGTGGCACTGTCGCATTCTATACGTACACAACATATTTACAAAAGTTCATGGTAAACACAGTCGGTCTTCCGAAAGAAGTTGTAAGCTGGATTAACTTTGTCGCACTACTTATTTTCGTCGTACTTCAACCAATTGCAGGGCTATTATCTGATAAAATTGGACGCCGCCCACTATTAATGGCTTTCGGTATTCTCGGAACGTTACTAACAGCACCAATCTTCTTCTTCATGGAAAAAACGACAGAACCGATCGTAGCATTTTTACTCATGATGGTCGGTCTCATTATCGTTACTGGTTACACATCAATTAACGCAATTGTAAAAGCAGAACTCTTCCCGACCGAAATTCGCGCACTTGGCGTAGGTTTACCATATGCACTAACAGTTGCGATATTCGGCGGAACAGCTGAGTTCATCGCATTATGGCTGAAGAGTATCGGAATGGAATCACTATTCTACTTCTACGTAGCCGGATGTATCGCGATAAGCTTTATTACGTATTGGCGTATGGATGAGTCATCGAAGACTTCGCAGATTGAGGCGGAGCTTGGTGGTGGGGATACACTAGCTAATAATAAGTCTAGTTAAAATTATGTATTCTATCTATGTTCTTCGTTTACCTGAACTCAATTTGCTTTATCTAAGAAAGCATAATTCATTAAGATATAATTTAAAAACCTCTACTTATATGTAGAGGTTTTTGTATGACGAAAAAACACGTATTATCGACAATTGCAAAAAGCCGGAGATTTTGCCGATGTAGAATCCATTGGTACTCACACCATGCGAAAAACCTTCGGCTATTGGTT